>JAUZPC010000001.1 GCA_030706105.1 Bacteroidota bacterium
GTTATTACTCTCACAAATCTGCCAAGAGAGTATATAGTTTCAATTCCGAAAGCATCGGACATTTTAGAATCAACCGCAAGTATTGCAATTAGAGCTTTGCCATAAAAGAGCGGAACTCCTACAAAGCTTTTTATCCCTTGGTTTGAGCGATAATATCTTATTACATCAATTTCTGCTACGCTGGTAATTTCACTTAATAGTTCAGGTTCAGCTTTCTGCACAATTTTGCTTAAGATATCATCCTCAAGATCAAATTTACGTTTATCTATTTCATTAGAATTGCTTGCAAAAGACTCAATTGATAATTTTTCTTTTTTTCTGTCATACCAAAAGAATATAGCTGTATTAGCATCGTACGCCTCCTTGATTACAGACAATATTTTTTCAAGCACGAAGGAGAATTGCCCGCCTTGGTCAATGTTCTCCGGAATTACCTCATTGGCGATCTCATCAAATCTCTCCTTAAGATCAGGGGGCTTTAGTGTTTGGCGTGCCCCTTGAACATGTTTCGTAATATCAAAGGTTTTAGGCTCTACCGCTTTATGTTGCGAAATGATTTCAAATGATTCGTCCATGTCCGGTTCAATTGTCGGATTAGGAGGAATATCTGCATACATTGTTTGATCAGGAATACTTTCAGATTCAAATTTAAAGTTCTCCCTTAAAAAGACAACAAACCCTACTAATATAAGTTGAAATATTGCTACTGTTATCTTCACGAACAAATCAATTCCGGGGATTACTAAAAAGATCGTAAAAATGAAGATCAAACTAAATATTGCAATTCTTTTTTTCTGTATTCTATCCATTATTTAAATTCTTGTTTTAATATACTGCAACAAAAGTATATATTTTGCAGTAAAGGAATATAATTCATTTTTTGCTAAATTTAAAATTTATCGAATCATTTTTTGTTTTTTTAGCTTTTTATTTCCGAAATGAAGTATGATTTTTGCACTTTGTAAAACTCATATTTTTTAAAAAATTCTTCATTGTATCATGTTGATGCACAACAATGTATAAAAGGAGGAAACCACCCGTTATTTAAAACAAAATTTTCTATCTGATCTTATTGGGGAAACAAGATATGTTTTATTAATTATTTGTAGAATAAAGAAGAGATTCTGCTTAAGACTTCTTTCTTACCGGTACCTTTAATTGAAGAGAACTGCATTAAATTATCACCGTAAGACAGCTCTGGAAAGAAATTAGTTATTTTCTTTTTTGCAAGTGCTATTTCAGACTGGCTGAGCTTATCTATCTTATTTAAAATTACGATATATGGTAAGTCTATCTCCCTTAACAGCATATTTAAGTGCAGATCCGATTCCAGGGGGTCATGTCTGCTGTCAATCAGGTGAAAAGCCAGAGATACATACCCAGACTGCTCAAGAAATTCATCAATTAGTTTTGCCCAATTGTCTCGCTCCGTTTTTGCAGTTTTTGCATAACCGAATCCGGGCAAATCTACCATATACAATTTATCATCGACATTATAATAATTCATAGACCGGGTTTTACCTGGGGTAGAACTTGTCTTAGCAAGATTTTTACGGTTAAAAATGCTGTTGATAAAAGATGACTTGCCTACATTTGAGCGGCCGCATAGTATTATTTCAGGTCGCCTGGGAGAAGGGATCTCTTTGAGACTGTATACAGGTTTTATGAATTCTAATTTATTAAACATAATAAAAAAAAAAGAGTAACCTTAAAGTAAAGGTTACTCTAAATAATATAAAGTTTATTTATGAAAACTATTTTTCAGTTTCTTCAACAACTTTAGCTTCAGAAACTTTTTCTTCAGCTACAGCCTCTTTTTTCTGTTCAGCTTTCACTTCACGTTGATTTTTGCGTTCTTCAGCTTTTTTATTAGCGATATCGTTATAATCAACTAATTCTACAATAGCCATTTCCGCAGCATCACCTAATCTGTTTCCAAGTTTAATTACGCGTGTATATCCACCTGGTCTGTCGCCAATTTTTCCAATAATTTCGCTAAAAAGTTCTTTTGTAACTTCTTTTTCATAAAGTACACTCATAACTTGTCTTCTAGCATGAAGATCATTCTTTTTAGCAGTAGTAATTAATTGGTCAACATATCTTTTAACTTCTTTAGCCTTAGCCAAAGTAGTTTTAATTCTTTTATGCTTAAGCAAAGAAGTTGCTAACATTCTTAGTAAGGCAGCTCTATGGCTTGCAGTTCTCTGTAATTTTCTACCTTTATTTCCGTGTCTCATTTAATAACCTTCATCTAAAATTTTAAATATTATCGGAATCATCTTTAAGATAAGCATCAACATCCATTCCGAAGTCAAGGCCTAATGTTTCCACAATTTCCATTAATTCAGCTAAAGACTTTCTTCCGAAATTTCTGAAACGCAACATTTCAGATTCATCTTTTCTAACTAATTCTGCCAAATTTTTAATATTGGCTGCTTTAAGACAATTGTGAGATCTAACGCTCAATTCCAAATCATCAACGTTAGTAAGTAATATTTTTCTAATTCTTTCTCTTTCGCTGTCGCGTTGGCTGGAAGCTTGTTCTTCTTCCTGATCGATATCAAAATTGATGAACAACTGAATATGATCTCTTAATATTTTTGCCGCCTGTGTTAATGCATCATCAGGGGTTATTGATCCGTCGCTTGAAATATCCAGAGTTAATTTTTCATAGTCATTTTTATCTCCGATACGAACATTTTCGACATCATATTTTACATTCTTAATAGGAGTAAAAATAGAGTCAATAGGAATCATTCCAATACTGTGTTCAGGAGAAGCGTTTTCAGTAGAAGGGACATAACCTTTGCCTCTTCCAACTCTAATTTCAACGTCAAATTTAGCATTTTTATTAAGTGTTGCTATATGCAAATCAGGATTAAGGATTTCAATTTCCGAACTCTGTCTTTGAATATCAGCCGCGGTAAAAACACCTTCACCAGCAAAAGAAATATCAATTTTATTAGGCTTCTTAGTTAAGAACTTCATTCTAACTTGTTTAAGATTAAGAATGATTTCAGAAACATCTTCAACCACACCCTCAATAGTAGAGAACTCATGCAATACATTGGTAAATTTAACCGCAGTAATTGCAGCTCCTGAAAGTGAAGAAAGCAAAACTCGTCTTATAGAATTGCCTAAAGTAACACCGTAACCTCTTTCCAACGGCTGAAGATAAAACCTCCCAAAAGTATTAGTATAACTAGTCTCATCAAGAACAACTGCTTCTGGCATCTTTATATATGAAAGGCTCATTTATTAATCCTAAAATTAATCTAAAAAAATGAATTATTTTGAATAAAGCTCAACAACTAATTGCTCGTTAGCATTAAGCGGTATGTCAACACGCTCCGGTACCTGTAAAAATGTACCTGAGAGTGAAGCTTTATCCACAGATAACCATGAATAAGTATGGTCTTTAACTCTTTTTAATGAGTCATGAATTGCTTCAAGCTGTTTACTCTTATCTTTAATTTTAATTGAATCACCAGGTTTAAGAATATACGAAGGTATATCAACTAACTTATTGTTAACCAATATATGTCTGTGCCTGATAAGCTGACGAGCCTGCTTACGTGATGAAGCGAAGCCTAAACGATGTAAAACATTATCTAAGCGGCTTTCCAGTAATTTTATCAGGTTTTCACCGGTAATACCTTTTGCTTTATTAGCAATTGCGAAATAGATTCTGAACTGGGTTTCCAAAAGGCCATAAATTCTTTTGATCTTCTGTTTTTCTCTTAACTGAATTCCATATTCAGAAACTTTATTTTTTCTGGAATTGCCATGCTGTCCCGGAGGATATGCTCTAATTTCTACAGGACATTTCTCACTATAGCATTTTTGTCCTTTTAAAAATAATTTCTGTCTCTCTCTTCTGCATAGCTTGCAAACTGAATCTGTGTATCTTGCCATTTATTTTAATACTCCAATAATTATACTCTTCTCCTCTTTGGCGGTCTGCAACCGTTATGAGGAATCGGTGTAACGTCTTTAATAGAACTTATTTCTAATCCGGCAGTGTTCAATGCTCTTATAGCAGCCTCACGGCCTGAGCCAGGGCCTTTTACAAGCACTTCAACTTTCCTTAGCCCTAAATCAAAAGCCTCTTTTGCAGCAGCTTCAGCAGAAACCTGTGCAGCATAAGGGGTATTTTTACGGGAACCCTTAAAGCCGTTTTTACCGGCAGAAGACCAAGAGATAGTATTGCCATAAATATCGGTTATAGAAACTATAACATTGTTAAAGGTTGCCTTTACATGGGCAACGCCATTCGAATCTACGTGTGATTTCTTTTTTGTTTTTTTTGCAACTTTTGCCAAAACTTAAACCTCCGGTTAACAAACCATTATTTCTTAGATGGTGCTTTTTTCTTACCTGCTACAGTTTTACGTTTACCCTTACGTGTACGAGAATTTGTTCTTGTTCTCTGTCCACGTGCCGGTAAGCTGCGTCTGTGCCTAACACCGCGGTAAGTTCCAATATCCATCAACCTTTTTATATTTTGCTGTACTTCAGAACGTAAGGCACCTTCCACCTTATAATCTGAGGTCATGATAGCTCTTATCTGAGCAATTTCTTCATCATTTAAATCGGCAACTTTTTTATCCGGGCTAACTTCCGCTTTCTTTAATATTTCTGCAGAAACGCTAGGACCTACACCGAAAATGTATTGTAGCCCATAAAGGACTTTTTTGTTTTTTGGTAAATCTACACCAGCTATACGAGCCAATTAATATCTCCTTACTTTAAGATTAACCTTGACGCTGTTTGTGTTTGGGATTCTTACAAATAACCCTAACAACGCCTTTACGTTTAATTACTTTGCAATTTTCGCAAATCTTTTTTACAGATGATCTGACTTTCATTTAATCTCTCCGTTATTTGTATCTATAGGTAATTCTACCTTTTGTTAGGTCATAGGGTGAAAGTTCTATGGATACCCTGTCTCCTACCAATATTTTAATAAAGTGCATTCTCATTTTACCTGATATATGCGCTAATATTTCATGTCCATTATCCAATTTCACTTTAAAATGTGCATTGGGTAATGTATCTGTAATTATTCCGTCAACTTTTATTGGACCTTGTTTAGCCATTAACAAACCGTTAGTATTTCAGGTGTATTGTTGTTTATCACAATAGAATGTTCAAAATGCGCCGAGGCTTCACCATCGGCAGTTAATATAGTCCATCCATCTCTTGCTTGGAATACATCATATGTACCAACGTTTATCATCGGTTCTATTGCTATTGTCATTCCATTCTTTAGCTTTGCTCCGGTACCTTTTCTTCCATAATTTGGAACGGACGGATCTTCGTGCAAATGCTTTCCAACTCCATGTCCGACTAATGCTCTTACAACTGAAAATCCATTACTCTCAACATATTCTTGAACAGCTGCTGATATATCATGCACACGGTTATTGGCTTTTGCTTCTTCTATTCCTTTATATAAAGACTGTTCGGTTACTTCCATCAGTCTTTTTTTTGTATCGGATATTTCACCGACTGCAACAGTAATAGCAGCATCACCATAATAACCGTTCTTTTTTACTCCCATATCTATGGAAATAATCTCACCATTTTTAAGAACTCTTAAGCCGGGGATTCCATGCACAACCTGATCATCAACAGACGCGCAAATTGTTCCGGGAAAATCTATTGAAGATCCGCCCTGCGAATATCCTTTAAATGCCGGCGTTGCATTATTACTAAGTACAAAATCTTCAGCTATTTTATCTAATTCTTCTGTACTAATTCCTTCTTTAACGTAACCTTTTAAGAGCTGCAGAGTTTTTGCGACAATCACACAACTCTCACGAATTAAATCGATTTCTCTTTTTGTTTTTATTAAGATCACTTAATCTTATCTTCGTCCTCTTAATTTACCGGATTTCATAAATCCGTCATAATGTCTCATCAATAAATGAGATTCAATCTGTTGGAGTGTATCTAAAGCTACACCAACCATAATTAGTAAACTCGTTCCACCGAAAAACTGTGCAAACTGACCAGAAACACCCCAAGCAGAAACAAATGCTGGTAATATAGCAATAATTGCTAAGAAAAATGATCCTGGTAATGTAATCTTTGTCAAAATGTTATCAATAAAATCTGATGTCTGTTTTCCCGGCCTTATGCCTGGGATAAATCCGCCCTGCTTTTTCATATTGTCTGCTACATCTTTTGGATTAAAAGCAATCGCAGTATAAAAATATGTAAAGAACACAATCATCAGAGCATATATTGTAGAATAAACCGGTGACTGGTAATGGAATAACGTTGCAACTTTCTGCAAGAATTCATTATTCGGGAAAAATGCCAGAACAGTATTAGGAATAAACATAATTGACTGAGCAAAAATAATAGGCATTACTCCGGCAGTATTAACTCTCAACGGAATATACTGTGTAACTCCACCATATACTTTTCTGCCAACAACTCTTTTTGCATACTGAACAGGTATTCTTCTTGTACCTTGAGTAACCAGAACTACTCCTGCAATAATTAAAACCATAAGAATTAATATTATGATTTCAATTATTATACTGCGTGTACCGGCAGAAATCATTCTATATTCATCCAACAATGCAAATGGGAACCTATTGATAATTCCAATAAAGATAATAAGTGAAATACCGTTTCCGATACCTTTATCAGTAATCTGTTCACCAAGCCACATCATAAAGATTGTACCTGCAGTTAATATTACTATGGTAGACATAACCCATCCAAATCCGTAAACTTGAGCCGGGATAATAGGAGCACCACTTACATTTAGATTATTTAATCTAACAGTAACACCCCATGCCTGCATAGCAGCAATCACAACAGTACCGTAACGGGTTAACTGTGTAATTTTCTTACGTCCATCTTCGCCTTCTTGCTGCAATTTCTGGAAGTAAGGAACAACTGCACCCATAAGCTGTAAGATAATGGAGGCCGAAATATAAGGCATAATACCTAATGCAAATATTGCTGCATTGGAAAACGCCCCTCCGACAAACAAATCGTATAAACCAAACAAGCTGTCTGAATTTTGCTGGTTCATGCTTTGGGCTAATAGAGCAGAGTCAATTCCGGGAATCGTAATATGAGCACCAACTCTAACAATAATAAGCAATGCCAATGAATATATAATTCTCTGGCGTAGCTCATGAATTTTGAAAATGTTACGAAAAGTTTCTGTAAAAGTTGCCATTTATATTCGCTTAAATCTGTTTAATTGATCCGCCAGCTGCTTCAATTTTTTCTTGAGCTGACTTGCTGAACGCGTTTGCTTCTACATTTAATTTAGCTGTAATTTTACCACTTCCTAAAACCTTAACAGGTTTTTTGAAACTGGAAATCAAGCCGTTATCTCTAAGGTCCTTCAATGTTACATTACCGTCTTTAAATTTTGGTGCAAATGTTTCCAAAGAATGTAAATTTACAACTTGGTAATATACTTTAAAAATGTTAGTAAAGCCAAATTTTGGAATTCTTCTTGAAAGAGGCATCTGACCACCTTCAAACCAAGCTCTATGTTTTGAGCCTGAACGTGACATCTGGCCATTCATACCTCTAGTTGCGGTACCGCCATGACCGGATCCTTCTCCACGGCCTACTCTTTTATTTTTTTTAACAGAACCCTTAGCGTATTTAAGATTGCTTAAAATATCCATTGTATAAAACCTTAATCTTTAATTTCTTCAACTTTAACTAAATGAATAACTTTTTTAATCATTCCTCTAATTTGAGGAGTATCAATATGAATTCTTTCCCAATTAGGTCTTCCCAATCCCAAAGCTGCAATTGTAGCTTTTTGGTCTTTAGGTCTATCTATAACACTTTTTGTTTGAGTCAATTTAATTTTAGCCATGCAATCCTCACTTAGGCATTAAACAATTCGTTAATAGTCATACTTCTTTTGGCAGCCATTTTCTTAGCGTCTATAATTCTCAATAAACCATTAAGAGTAGCTTTAACTTGATTATGCGGATTTGAAGATCCTAAAGATTTTGTAAGGATATTTTCAACCCCGGCAGCTTCTAACACTGCACGTACACCACCGCCGGCAATAAGCCCGGTACCAGGTGAAGCTGGTTTAAGAAGAACGCGTCCTGCACCAAATTTACCAATAATTTCATGAGCGACGGTACCCTTTATAATAGAAACCGTTACCAAGTTTTTCTTGGCATCATCAATTCCTTTAGAAATAGCATCTGTTACTTCATTAGCTTTACCTAAACCTACACCAACGGTACCTGCGCCATTTCCAACTACAACAATAGCATTAAAGCTGAAACGGCGTCCGCCTTTTACAACTTTTGCTACTCTATTTATATGAACAACTTTTTCTTTAAAATTGTCTGAATCTGCTTGTTTTACAGTTTTCAATTAATACTCCGATTATGCTCTTAGAAATTAATTTAACTTAATTTATTTTTATTGCTGCCGGAAGAGGATTCGAACCTCTACAGACGCCTCCAAAGGGCGTAGTCCTACCATTAGACGATCCGGCAAATCACCTAAAATTTCAATCCGCCTTCTCGTGCGCCGTCTGCTATTGCCTGGATTCTCCCATGGTATCTATAACCATTTCTATCAAAGACAGCATCAGTAATTTTAAGCTCTACAGCTTTTTTAGCTACTAATGAACCGACTAATTTGCTTTTAGCAACTTTACCTTTAGCGGTTTTAATTTCTTCCTGAATCTCTTTTGATAAAGTAGATGCAGAAGCTAATGTTTTGCCTGATAAATCATCAATTAACTGGGCATAAACATTAGTTAGACTACGGTAAACAGTTAATCTTGGTTTAACGGCGTTACCGGAAATTTTTTTTCTAATTTTGATTTTAGAACGAACTCTACTATTTTTCTTGTTAATCATCTCAACAAATCTCCAAATTATTTTATTTACCGGCCGTTTTACCAGCTTTACGTACAATTACTTCATCAGAATATTTAATACCCTTACCTTTATATGGTTCAGGTGGTCTGATGGATCTAATTTTTGCAGCTACCAAGCCAACAAGTTGTTTATCTATACCTGAGATAACAATTTGAGTTGGAGTAGGGGCACTAAATGTAATACCTTCTGCAGGCATAAAATAAATCGGATGTGAATAACCGATATTGATTAATAAGTTAGTACCTTTAAGTTCCACTCTGTAACCGACACCAACGATGTCTAATGTTTTTTTGTACTCTTCGTGGACTCCTGTAACCATGTTCTGCAATAATGCTCTGGTAAGTCCATGCAAAGATCTATTTTCTTTTACATCATCGGGTCTTTTTACGTTAATTTCACTCTCAGCAATTTCAACCACCATATTTGGATGGCAGACTTGAGAAAGCTCACCTTTAGGGCCTTTAATGGTTACCGTATTATTATCGCTTAATTTAGCGGTTACACCCTGAGGCAGAACTATTGTTTTTTTACCAATTCTTGACACTTTCAAACTCCTAGTATAATGTTACCAGATATAACAAACGACTTCACCACCGAGCGACTTACTTTTGGCTTCTTTATCAGTCATTAATCCTTTAGAAGTAGAAATAACTGCAATACCTAAGCCGTTATAAACTTTAGGTAAAGTATCAAAACTCTTATAAACTCTTAATCCGGGGGTGCTAATTCTTTTTAAACCAGATACGGCAGAAACACCATTAACGTATTTTAATTTTACTTTTAATATATTCTGTTTAGTATCTTCTATAACAGTATAATCTTCAACGAAGTTATACTTCTTTAATATTTCAGCTAAACTGATCTTTAACTTAGAACAAGGTATTTCTACATTTACTTTTTTTGCTTTAGCAGCATTTCTAATTCTTGTTAAGAAATCAGCAATTGAATCTGTAACAGGCATCTACTTTTCCTCCTCTACCAACTAGATTTTTTAAGACCAGGAATTTCGCCTCTTAAACCCATTTCTCTAAGAACTAAGCGGGAAATACCAAATTTTCTATAATAACTACGCGATCTACCGGTAAACATACAACGGTTATGCAGTCTTGTAGGCGCAGAATCGCGCGGTAATTTTTGCAAAGCGATGTAGTCTCCTTTAGCTTTCAATTCTTCTCTTATCTTAGAATACTTCGCAACAATTTCCTTGCGTCTATTTTCTCTAGCAATTAAGCTTTTTCTTGCCATTAATAAATACTCCTGTTAAGCGGTTTTAATTTCTTTTTTCCTGAAAGGTACACCAAAAGCTTGAAGCAGTTCAAAGGCTTCATTATCACTCTGTGCTGTAGTAACAAATGTTATATCCATACCAACAACTTTGGTAATTCTATCAGCATCAATTTCAGGGAAGATGATTTGCTCTCTAATACCAATTGTGTAGTTACCTCTGCCGTCAAAAGATTTATCGGAAACACCCTTAAAATCTCTTACACGAGGTAAAGCAACGTTAATTAGTCTGTCTAAAAACTCATACATTTTTACTCGGCGTAAGGTAACCATTGCACCAATTGCTAAACCTTCTCTTAATTTAAAATTAGAGATAGCTTTTTTAGCTTTACGTACACTTGCCTTTTGTCCGGTTATTGTTTCAAGTTCTTTTACTGCTTCTTCTAAAATTTTTGGATCTGAAACGGCAGCACCCAAGCCCATATTTACAACAATTTTGTGTAAACGAGGCACCTGCATAATGCTCTTATAATTAAATTTCTTATTTAATGCCGGAACAATTTCAGCTTTGTAAGTATCAGCTAATCTTGTAGCAATTTTAATTTCAGGGGTAGAAGCTGCTCCTTTGGAATCCTTTTTAGCTGCTTTAGCTACTTTTCCGGGAGCTTTCTTTGTCTGTTCTGTATTTTCTTGTTTAGATTTTTTATCTGCCATTTTTTAGTGCAACCTTAGAAAAAATTTTTAAATCATTTCACCGCTGTTAATACTAACTCTGGCTCTCTTCTTTTTACCGGTCTTATCATCAAGGATAATCTGAGAACCAAGTCTTGTAGGAACATTTGTTTTAGGATCAATTACCATAACATTAGAGACATTTATCGGCGCTTCTTTTTCAAAGATGCCGCCCTGCGGGTTACGCTGGGTAGGTTTTGTATGTCTTTTCCTAATGTTGATACCCTCAACAATAATTCTGTCTTCTTTAGGGAAAACTTTAAGAACTTTACCGGTTTTACTTTTATCGTTACCGGCTATAACCATTACTTTATCATTTTTGCGGATTTTCATTTAAGTCTCAACTCTTTATAAAACTTCTGGTGCTAAAGAAACAATTTTCATAAATTGTTTATCTCTTAATTCTCTTGCAACTGGGCCAAAAATACGAGTACCTTTAGGTTCATTTTGCGCATTTAACAACACAGCAGCGTTTTCATCAAACCGAATATAAGAGCCATCGGTTCTACGAACTTCTTTTTTGGTACGAACAATTACAGCTCTGGAAACTTCGCCTTTTTTGACAGTACCATTTGGTATAGCAGACTTTACAGCTACTACAATAAGGTCTCCTAAGCTGGCATACTGCCTGCCGCTACCGCCAAGTACGCGAATACATCTTACTTTTTTAGCGCCGGAATTATCGGCAACTATTAAATTAGTTTCTTCTTGAATCATTTAACTACAACTCCTTACTTTACTACTTGGCTTTTTCAACAATTTCAACTAAGCGCCATCTTTTATGTGCGCTAAGAGGTCTAGTTTCGGTTATTTTTACTTTATCGCCTAAGACACATTCATTTTTTTCGTCATGTGCCATAAACTTAGTAGTTTTCTTAAAATACTTTTTATAAATAGGATGTGGAACTTTTCTTTCAATTGCAACAGTAATTGTTTTGTCCATTTTGTTACTAACAACAATACCAACTCTGGTTTTTCTTAAGCCGCGTGTCTCCATTAAGCTTTAGCTCCTTTACTATTTTTTTCTGCCGATAATCTTTGTGTAAGAATAGTTTTCATCTTAGCAATATCTTTTTGTACAAGCTTAAGTTTGGCAGTATTTGTAAGCTGTTTAAGCTGATGCGTAAACCTCAAATCTACAAGGTTTTTTTCTTCTTCATCGATGCGCTTCAGCAGCTCATCATTATTCATTTGTTTTATTTCATAAATTTTCATATAAACCCTGTAATTTTTATTCGTAATCAGGTCTTGTTACAACTTTTGTTTTAATAGGAAGTTTATAGGAGCAAGACCTTAAAGCTTCATTGGCTATTTCCTTGGAAACACCGCTAACCTCGAATAATACTCTACCAGGTTTAACTACAGCTACCCAAAATTCAGGTGCTCCCTTTCCTTTACCCATTCTTGTTTCTAAAGGTTTTTTAGAAACTGGTTTATCAGGAAATATTCTAATCCAAACTTTGCCATCTCTTTTCATTTTTCTAGACAAAGCAATACGGCAGGCTTCAATTTGTCTTGAAGTAATCCAATGCGGTTCTAAAGCCTTTAACCCGAAATCTCCAAAATCAACTGAGAAACCGCGCTTAGCCTTGCCCTTCATTCTTCCGCGTTGTGCTTTTCTAAACTTAACTCTTTTAGGCATTAACATAATAAAAAACTCCGAAATTTAATCAGATAAACGTTTACCGAGAATTTCGCCGCGGCAGATCCAAACTTTAATACCGATGGCGCCATATATTGTTTTAGCTCTACCCTGAGCATAATCTATATCAGCTCTTATTGTATGCAATGGTATTCTACCATCTTTATACTGTTCAGTTCGTGCCATTTCTGCACCGCCCAAACGTCCAGAGCACATAATCCTGATACCTTCGGCACCCATTCTCATTGCGCTGGTAATTGCCATTTTCATAGCTCTACGGAATGAGATTCTGCCTTCAAGCTGATTTGCAATATTTTCTGCAACTAAGTAAGCATCAAGCTCAGGTCTTTTTATTTCATTTATTTGAACTTTAACATCTTTTTGGGTGATATTTTTAAGCTCCTGCTCTAACTGGGTAATTTCTTTACCACTCTTACCAATTACCACACCCGGGCGTGAAGTATATAAAGCTAAAATAATATTTTTAGATGTCCTATCAATTATAATCTTTGCAATACCTGCTTTTTTAAGACGCTTTCTAATATAACCGCGAAGTTTAGCATCTTCTTGAAGCTTTACTGCATAACTTTTATTTTCATACCAATTAGAGTCCCAACCTCTAATAATTCCGACTCTTAGACCAATGGGGTTAGTTTTTTGTCCCAAAAAAATATCCTCCTGAAATTATGCTTTACTTGCGACAACAATTGTCAAATGACAAGATCTTTTTCGGATCCTGTACGCTCTGCCCATAGGAGCAGGCGAAATTCTTTTTAATGTGGGCCCTTGATTTACGTAGGCCTCTTTTACAAATAAGTCAGCCGGTTCCAGGCGTGTAGAATCTTTCTGATTTAGCAAATTTGCAACTGCAGACCTCAATACTTTTTCAGCATCTTTTGAGGCATGCTTAGTATGAAAGTGTAAAATTTCAATTGCTTTATCTACCGATGCACCTCTGATAAGATCTATAATTAATCTCATCTTTCTAGGTGATGAACCAATATATCTATGTATAGCTCTAGCTTCCATTTTTTCCAAATCCTTACAAATTATTTTGCTTTAGATGCTTTTTCAGCCTTAGTACCCGGATGACCTCTAAATATTCTGGTCGGGGAAAATTCGCCTAATTTATGCCCTACCATATTTTCGGTAACATATACCGGAATCATTTTGTTGCCATTATGAACAGCAATTGTATGACCTACAAACTCTGGTAAAATAGTAGAAGCTCTTGACCAAGTTTTAATGATCTTCTTTTGACCCGATTTATTTAAATCGTCAATTTTATCTAGCAAATTATGTTCAACAAATGGACCTTTTTTAACCGATCTTGGCATATTACTCTCTACTTATTACGTCTTTTAATAATAAATTTATTAGATTGATTTTTGCGTTTCCTGGTCTTTAAACCCTTAGCTTTTTGACCCCAAGGGGAAACAGGATGACCACCGCCAGAAGTTTTACCTTCACCACCACCCATTGGGTGATCAACAGGGTTCATTGCAACGCCACGAACATGCGGGCGTTTTCCTAACCATCTGGAACGACCGGCTTTGCCTAATGAGATATTCTCTTTTTCTGCGTTGCCAACACTTCCATAGGTTGCTAAACATTCTAATCTTACTAATCTTACTTCTCCGGATGGCATTTTTAGCTGAGCATATACGCCCTCTTTTGCCATTAACTGGATAGAAGAACCGGCGCTGCGGCCAATCTGTCCACCTTTACCCGGTTTTAGTTCTACGTTATGAATAAAACTGCCTAACGGCATTTCTTTCAATGGTAATGCATTTCCGATATTGATTTCACTGCCTGAGCCTGAAGTAACAGTATCGCCAACCTTTAAACCATTTGGAGCAAGAATGTATCTTTTTTCACCGTCTGCATAATGCAATAAAGCAATACGTGACGTTCTGTTTGGATCATATTCTATAGAGAAAACTTTAGCCGGAACACCGAACTTGTTTCTTTTAAAATCTATTATACGATATCTTCTTTTGTGACCACCGCCCATAAAACGGCAGGTAATTCTACCTAAATTATTTCTTCCACCGCTGCCCCTTAGAGCTACAGTTAAAGATTTTTCCGGTGTTGTTTTGGTAATTTCTTCAAAAGTAGAATTAGACCTAAAACGAGTTCCGGGAGTTACAGGTTTTAATTTATTTATGCCCATTATGAAATCCTATATTCCAACTATACTTGCTCAAATAAATCTATTTTATCACCCTTTTTAAGGGTAACAATAGCTTTTTTAAATTGTGATGTTCTTCCTGTAAATCTTCCGCCTTTTCTAAACTGGGTTTTAACTTTCCCAGGATGTCTGACTGTATTTACAGATGCAACCTTCACATTAAATCTCTTTTCAATAGCTTTTGCAATATCAATTTTATTAGAATCAACATTAACAATAAAGCCGTATTTAACTTCACCTGCTTCCGTAGCAGCAGTGATGTTATTCATTTTCTCAGTTATTAAGGGTTTAATTAAAATATTATTCATATTAGCTTAGCTCCTCTTTCATAGCACCGAAAGTCTTCTGGATATCTTCAACAGCACTTTTCTGCATTACAAGTACCTGATTATTTAGTATCTCATAAGTAGAGGCTTTTGCAGCTTCAAGAATATTTACTTTAGCTATATTTCTACCGGATACAAAAACATTTGTACCTTTATTACCGGTAAGCAATAATACCTTTTTACCGTTTATTTTCAAATTTTTCAATATTTCTGCAAATTCTTTTGTCTTAGGCTGTTCGAAGCTGAAATCATCTACAACCAACAATTGAGAATCTTTAACTTTATAAGAAAAAGCAGATTTACGGGCAAGACGTTTAATCTTTTTAGGAAGATCTTGTCTGTAATCTCTCGGGCGAGGACCGAATATTGTACCTCCACCTACCCACAATGGTGAGCGGGATGTACCGGCACGTGAGCCTCCGCGTCCTTTTTGTTTCCAAGGCTTTTTACCGCCTCCTCTAACTTCGCCTCTTTCTTTAGCTTTACTTGTACCTTGTCTCTGGTTCGCTAAATAAGATTTAACTGCTAAATAAATTGCATGATCGTTCGGTTCGATATTAAATATATCTTCCGCAAGATCTATTTGCTCTCCAGATGCAGTTCCATCAATTTTTAAAATATCTAATTTCATTATTTTTCCAGCTTACTTCTTAATCAACTCAACTATGGAATTAATCGAACCGGGAACAGCTCCTTTAACAAGGATTATATTTTCTTCCGGTAAAATTTTAACAATTTTTAAATTCTGAACAGTTATAGCTTCAAAGCCTGTTCTGCCGCCCATTTTCATACCTTTAAAAACTCTTGAAGGATATGAACTGGAGCCTATTGAACCCGGGGCTCTTAATCTATCGCTTTGGCCGTGGGTAGTTCCACCAACTCCGCCAAAACCGTGTCTTTTCATAACACCCTGAAAACCTTTACCTTTGCTTTTGCCTTTTACTCTGATTTTTTCACCTTCGGTAAATAAATCAACTTTTATTTCGTCTCCAATTTTATAAGCATCGGTTTCAGTGTATCTGTACTCTTTTAATATAGCCGAGGGTGTATCAATACCGCTTTTTGTGTATTGCCCTATTACTGGCTTACTTACATTTTTGCTTTTCTTTTTACCAAATCCCAGTTGAAGGGCTGTATAGCCATCTTTTTCAACTGTACGGATATTAACAATTTTACATGGGCCTGCTTGTATAACAGTAACCGGAATCATCTCTCCGTCATTACCGAAAATACTTGACATTCCTAATTTTTTACCGATAAGACCAACCATCTTTACTCCAAATTCTTAAAGCTTTATCTCTATATCTACTCCCGCAGGAATATCTAATTTACTTAGAGAATCTACGGTTTTGTTATTGGAATTATGAATATCAATAATTCTTTTATGTGCTCTGGTTTCAAATTGTTCTCTGGACTTTTTATCAACGTGAGGAGACCTCAAAACCGTATAAAGAGTTCTTTTAGTTGGCAAAGGAATCGGTCCGGATACAACTGCACCCGTACTTCTTACAGTCTTAATTATCTTTTCTGTAGATTTATCAATCAAAATATGATCGTACGATTTCAATTTTATTCTAATCTTTTGACCAGGCACTTAAAAACTCCTTTTAATTATTAGACCAAGATAGGGAGCAGTCACTTGAACTCCCTATCCTTAGTTTTAAAAATTACTTTATAATTTTTGTTACAACACCGGAACCAACTGTTCTGCCGCCTTCACGGATAGCAAAGCGTAAGCCTTCTTCCATAGCAATAGAATTGATCAGTTCTATTTTCAATACAACGTTATCACCAGGCATAACCATTTCTGTACCTTCAGGTAATGTAGCAACACCTGTAACGTCAGTTGTTCTAAAATAGAATTGTGGGCGATATCCATTAAAGAATGGAGTATGACGGCCACCTTCTTCTTTTGTCAAAATATAAACTTGACCTTCAAAATTCAAATGAGGTGTAATTGAACCGGTTTTAGCTAAAACCATTCCTCTTTCGATTTCTTTTTTATCAACGCCTCTTAATAAGATACCAGCATTATCACCGGCCATAGCAGCGTCTAATTCTTTTCTAAACATTTCAACACCGGTTACAACGGTTTTCTTATGAACGCCTAAACCGATTAATTCAACTTCTTCCTGAATCTTTACCTGACCTCTTTCAACTCTACCGGTAGCAACTGTTCCACGGCCGGTAATAGAGAAAACATCTTCCACAGGCATCAAGAATGGCTTGTCTGTCTGTCTTTCAGGAACTGGAATGTATGAATCTACTGCTTCCATTAGCTCCCAAATGCAATTATATCTAGGATCATCTGTAGGTGCATCTGAAGCGCCTGCTTCTAATGCCTGTAATGCAGAGCCCTTAATAATTGGAATTTCGTCACCAGGGAATTCGTATTCATTTAATAAATCTCTTAATTCTGCTTCAACAAGTTCAATAAGTTCAGGGTCATCAACCATGTCAACTTTATTCATGAACACTACCATTTTAGGAACACCAACCTGACGAGCAAGAAGGATGTGTTCTCTTGTTTGAGGCATAGGGCCATCTGTAGCAGCAACAACTAATATAGCACCGTCCATCTGAGCAGCACCAGTGATCATGTTTTTAACATAATCGGCGTGACCAGGACAATCTACGTGTGCATAGTGTCTGTTAGCAGTTGAATATTCTACGTGAGCGGTAGCAATTGTAATACCTCTTTCACGTTCTTCAGGAGCATTATCAATACTATCAAAGGTTCTAATAGCAGACCAACCTTTTTTAGCAAGTGCCATTGTGATAGCAGCAGTTAAAGTAGTTTTACCATGATCTACGTGTCCGATAGTGCCTATGTTAACGTGAGGTTTACTCCTGTCAAATTTATCTTTGGCCATTTAAATCTCCTTTAATTTTTCTTTTTATTTAATTTTAATATTTTCGTTTACTTATGCAGAAGCATTTGATTTTTTACCAACAGTTTTTTCAGCAATTTCTTCAGCAACACTCTTCGGAACTTCCATATATTTCGAGAACTGCATTGTATAAATTGCGCGTCCTTGTGTCATTGATCTTAAAATTGTTGCATATCCGAACATTTCAGATAGAGGCACAGTCGCCTTAATAACCTGAGCATCTTTTCTTGCTGTAAAACCTTCAATTTTTCCTCTTCTGGAGTTAAGATCACCCATAACATCACCAAGATATTCTTCAGGGGTAACAACTTCAACGTCCATAATAGGCTCTAACAAAATTGGTTTGGCTTTTTTTGCACCTTCTTTGAAAGCTATAGAACCGGCTACTTTAAATGATATTTCATCTGAATCTACATCATGGTAAGAACCATCATAAATTTTAGCTTTAATATCTACTACCGGGAACCCGGCAACAACACCGTTTCTTAACGCTTCTTGAATACCTGCTGATACTGCAGGAATGTATTCTTTAGGAACAACACCGCCAACAATTGCATTTTCAAATTCATAACCTTTACCGACTTCATTAGGCGAAAGCTCAATCCAAACATGACCAAATTTACCTCGGCCACCGGATTGTTTAACAAATTTGCCTTCACTCTGTACGGTTTTAGTAATAGTTTCTCTATATGCTACCTGAGGCTTACCGATATTTGCTTCAACTTTGAATTCACGTTTCATTCTATCAACAAGAATTTCTAAGTGAAGTTCGCCCATACCACTAATAAGTGTTTGGCCTGTTTCTTCATCCACTTTTATCTTAAAAGTTGGATCTTCATCAGAAAGCTTTTGTAATGCCTCGGATAACTTATCCTGGTCAGCCTTTGTCTTAGGTTCAATAGCAATCTGAATAACTGGTTCAGGAAAAATAATTTTTTCAAGAACAACTGCATCTTCCTCAGTACAAAGAGTATCACCGGTTTTAGTATATTTTAAGCCAACAGCAGCAGCAATATCTCCTGCTCTTACTTCCGGAATTTCTTCTCTGTGGTTAGCATGCATCTGAAGCAGACGGCTAATTCTTTCTTTTTTACCTGAAACGGCATTATATACATAAGAACCGGCTTTCAGGGTGCCTGCGTAAACTCTAAAGAAAGTTAACTTACCCACGAATGGGTCATTCATGATTTTAAACGCTAAAGCAGTAAATTTCTCTTGTTCAGAGATCTTTCTCGTCACTTTGTCATTAATACCGATATGATGCGCTTCAATATCGGCTGTATCAATTGGTGACGGTAGGAAATCGACCACAGAATCTAATAATTTTTGAACACCTTTATTTTTGAAAGCTGAGCCGCACAGAACAGGAATAATTTTCAGTTCTATTGTGGCTTTTCTTAATACAGTTTTAATTTCATCTTCGGTAATCTCTTTTCCGTCAAGATACTTTTCTAACAAAGTATCATCAACGTCAGAGACAGCTTCCAACATTTCAGTTCTGTATTTTTTAGCTTTTTCTTTTAATCCTTGCGGAATTTCAATTTCATCATAAGTTGCACCAAGAGTTTCATCATGGTACATTAACGCCTTGTTTTTAATAAGATCAATCACGCCGGTAAACATATCTCCTTCACCAATAGGCAAATTAAGAGGTATTGCATTAGCGCCAAGACGATCTTTTATCATCTGCAGGGCATTATAAAAATCAGCACCTGTTCTATCCATTTTGTTAATGAACGCAATGCGCGGAACCATATATTTGTCAGCTTGTCTCCAAACTGTTTCAGACTGGGGTTCAACCCCGCCTACCGCACAAAACAGAGCAACAGCTCCATCTAAAACTCTTAAAGATCTTTCAACTTCAACTGTAAAATCAACGTGTCCGGGTGTATCAATAATGTTAATCATATGATCTGACCAGAAACAAGTTGTAGCAGCAGAAGTAATGGTAATACCCCGTTCCTTTTCCTGCTCCATCCAGTCCATAGTTGCGGCACCTTCGTGCACTTCACCAAGACGATGCGTTTTACCTGTATAGAACAAAATACGCTCAGTAGTTGTAGTTTTACCAGCGTCTATATGAGCCATGATCCCAATATTACGAACTTTATCTATAGTAATTTTACCAGCCATTTGCTTTTCGTTATCTCTTTCTCTCTACCAACTCAATATGTAACAAATTACAGACTACCACTTAAAATGAGCAAATGCTTTATTTGCCTCAGCCATTTTGTGAGTATCTTCTTTTTTCTTAACTGCACTGCCTTCATTATTAGATGCAGCAATTAATTCTGCAGCCAATTTTGCGGGCATCGATTTATCGCCTCGAGCACGGGCATAATTTTTAATCCATCTCATTGCAAGCGCATTTCTTCTATCCGGACGAACTTCAGAAGGAACTTGATATGTAGCACCACCGACTCTGCGGCTTCTTACTTCTATCACAGGCTGAACATTACTCATTGCTTTTTTGAATACTTCCAGACCTGGCTTCTTGGTTCTTTCTTCAATTATTTCAAAAGCCGTATAAACTACTTCTCTTGCCTTGGATTTTTTTCCATCATACATAATTGCATTTACAAACTTTGCAACAACCACATCATTAAATTTAGGATCCGGTTTTAAGTATTTCTTCTCTGCTCTTTTCTTTCTCATAATTTATTTCGCCTTCGGTTTTTTTGCACCATATTTAGAGCGGCTTTTTTTTCTGTCTTCTACACCGCTAGTATCTAAAGTACCACGAATAATATGATACCTAACACCAGGTAAATCTTTAACTCTACCGCCTCTAATCAATACAATTGAGTGCTCTTGCAAATTGTGCCCTTCACCGGGTATATAAGCAGTAACTTCAATACTATTAGTAAGTCTTACACGAGCAACTTTTCTTAAAGCCGAATTAGGCTTTTTAGGGGTTGTTGTATATACTCTTGTACAAACGCCTCTTTTTTGAGGACATGCATCAAGTGCTGGAGCTTTGTTTTTAGCAAGCATCTGCACTCTGCCTTTTCTTACCAACTGATTTATCGTGGGCACTAATCTTCTCCTAAAAAAATCTTTTTATTGTCAAAAAAAATTCAGATTTCAAATATACCCCTTATGACAAAAAAAGTCAAGAATTCCATGGGGAATATTTAAATTTATTATAAAATAATTCCGGTTTTTTCAGTTTTGTCTAAAAAAACCGGATAAATCTATTGTTCTTGGGTTTGAACTTCTTCTTGTTGCGGGGTTTCCGGCACTATTTCTTCAGATTTCAGTAATATCTTTGCATATTTCTTTAAACCTGTTCCTGCAGGAATCAAATGACCCATTACAACGTTTTCTTTTAAGCCATTTAAATGATCTACTTTAGCTTCAATTGCTGCATTTGCAAGCACCTTGGTCGTCTCTTGGAAAGACGCTGCAGATATAAAACTCTCTGTAGATAATGCTGCATTGGTTATGCCCAACAGGACATGTTCAAATGTAGCCGGCTCTGCTTCTCTTGTTATTATAGTTTTCTTAGATTTTTTCTTTAAGTCTAAGTTAACTTCTCTTAATCTACTTTTAGTGATTAGGGTGTTATCTTTAAATTTAGAGTCTCCCTTGTCTTCTATCACTACCATATTAAGAATTTTATTATTCTCTTCTATGAATTCGATTCTGTCAACAATATCCTCTTCCAGGAATCTTGTATCACCCGGGAAAACTACTTTAATTTTTTGTAACATTTGGCGTACAATTACTTCAATATGTTTATCATTAATCTTTACACCCTGAAGTCTGTATACGTCCTGAATTTCATTTACTAAATATTCCTGTACTGCACTGGTACCTTTAATCTTCAAGATATCATGAGGATTTACAGGTCCGTCGGTAATCTTTTCACCTTCAGGTATTTCATCACCCTCTTGTACAAGTATATGTTTACCTAATGGTACATTATATTTCTTTTCATCAGATCCATCAGGAGCAGTAACAAAAATTTCTCTCGAACCTTTTTTTCTGGCACCAAATTTAACGATTCCTTCAATCTCAGAAACAATGGAAGACTCCTGAGGAGATCTTGCCTCAAATAATTCTGTTACTCTTGGCAAACCACCTGTAATATCTCTACTTTTTGTTGTCTGTTTTGAGATTTTTGCTAAAACTGTTCCGGCTGTTATTATTTCGCCTTCTTCAACTGACAAGTATGATCTGTTAGGAATATTGAATGTCTTTTTAACTTCGCCATCAACTTCAATAGCCACACTTGGAGTCAGGTTTTTATCCTTGGACTCAATAACAATCTTCTGAACGTGACCGGTTTGCTCATCTGTAATCTGCTGTAAAGTCAAATTCTCAATCAAATCCACATATTTAACTTTACCCTGTATATCAGTTAAAATTACTGCGTTATAAGGATCGTGGTTGTAAAGAGCTTGTTTCTTACCGATCAGATCACCTTCTCTAACAAGCAGTTCAGCACCATAAGGAATATCATATTTTTTCAACTGACGGTTATTTTCATCTGTAATGGAAATAACACCTCTTCTACCGGTAACAACTATTTTCTTACCGAAGATATCAGCTTTTTCTACATAATTTACTTTTTCATATTGAACAAGACCTTCAACAGAAGAAATTACCTGAGATTGACTTGCAATTCTTGAAGATGTACCACCTAAGTGGAACGTTCTCAAAGTAAGCTGCGTACCAGGCTCACCGATCGACTGTGCGGCAACAATACCCACTGCCTCACCTATTTCTACCAGTTTACCATTTGTAAGGTTCCTGCCATAACATTTAGCGCATACACCGCGTTTAGATTCGCAGGTTAGCACTGTTCTGATGTAAACTCTATCAATGTTAAGATCTTCAATCTTTTCAGCTAAACTTTCAGTAATCATTTCCCCTGAAGGAACTATCACTTCACCGGTTTTTGGATCAAGAACATCTTCCTGAGCTACACGGCCGGTTATACGTTCGCCTAATGGTTCTCTTTCTTCTTCAACGTCTTTAAGAGCTGTTACTTCAATACCTAAAATGGTACCGCAGTCAATTTCAGAGATAATTACATCCTGAGAAACGTCAACTAATCTTCTTGTCAGGTAACCGGCATCTGCTGTTTTAAGAGCAGTATCAGCCAAACCTTTACGGGCACCGTGTGTTGAAATAAAATACTCCAATACAGACAGACCCTCTTTGAAGTTAGCTACAATTGGATTCTCAATAATTTCACCGGCTTGTCCAGATAAAGTTTTTTGAGGTTTCATCATAAGACCTCTCATACCTGCCAACTGACGAACCTGTTCCTGAGAACCTCTCGCACCAGAGTCAACCATCATATGTAAAGAGTTGAAACCCTGGTTGTGAACTTTAATTTTTTCCATCAAAGCACGGGCTACGTCATTTGTTGTATGCGTCCAAACGTCAATAATTTTATTGTAACGTTCTGCATCAGTAATAACGCCCATTTCATGCTCATTCAAAATAGCTTCAACTTTTTCATTTGCTTTGGCTATCAAACTAACTTTTAATTCAGGTATAATCATATCTGAATAACTTACTGATAAACCGCCTGCAGTTGAATATCTGAATCCTAATTCTTTAAGATCATCCAAGAATTTAGCAGTAACTTTATTACCTAACTTCATAAACATTTTGCCGATAAACCCGCCGAATGTCTTTTTAATAAGAAGCTGGTTAAAGAAGCCCATTTCTTTAGGAACGATCTGGTTGAAAATAACTCTACCAACGGTAGTTTCAACCATTTTTCCATCAATTCTTACTTTAATTTTTGCGTGCAATCCTGCTGCTTTAGAGTTATAAGCAATAAGAACTTCTTCATCTGATCCGAAGCAAAGGTTCTCGCCTATTTCTCCTTCTTTCATTTTTGTCAAATAATAGCAGCCCAAAACGATATCCTGAGTCGGAACAATAATAGGACTTCCGTTTTGAGGAGAAAGAATGTTGTGACTACTAAGCATTAATAAAGAAGCTTCCAATTGTGCTTCATATGAAAGCGGAACGTGAACTGCCATCTGGTCACCGTCAAAATCCGCATTGAATGCCGTACACACCATAGGATGAAGCTGTATAGCTCTTCCATCAATTAGGATCGGCTGAAATGCCTGGATACCTAACCTATGCAGTGTAGGAGCACGGTTAAGCATAACCGGATGTCCTTCAATTATCTTTGCTAAAATATCCCAAATGATAGGATCTTTTTTATCAACAACTTTTCTTGCACTTTTAACTGTTTTATTGTGTCCTCTTTCAATTAATTTTCTAATTATAAAGGGTTTAAACAATTCAACAGCCATATCTTTTGGTAAACCGCACTGATGTAATTTCAATTCAGGACCAACAACAATTACAGAACGGCCTGAATAATCAACACGTTTACCCAATAAATTTTGACGGAAACGGCCTTGTTTTCCTTTGAGGTTATCACTAAGAGACTTTAATGGTCTATTACTGTCAGAGCGTACTGCACTGCCTCTTCTGGAATTATCAAACAAAGCGTCAACTGCTTCTTGAAGCATTCTTTTTTCATTACGAAGAATTACTTCAGGAGCTTTAATATCCATCATTCTTTTCAGACGGTTATTTCTGATAATAACACGTCTGTACAAATCATTAAGATCAGAAGTTGCAAATCTTCCGCCTTCAAGAGGAACTAAAGGCCTTAATTCCGGAGGAATAACAGGGATGTAACTAAGTACCATCCACTCAGGTTTATTCGGAATTTTTCCTTCTTCTTCTTTGAAAGCTTCAATTACTCTTAATCTTTTAAGTAAATCAGCTTTTTTCTGCTGAGAAGTTTCAACTTTCAACTGATCGCGTAGTTGCTTTGAAAGGTTCTCAATATTGATGTTTTTAAGAATTTCCTTAACAGCCTCGCCGCCAATTTTGGCAACAAACTTTTTAGGATCTTCATCAGCTAATTTTTCATTTCCCTGAGGTAATGAATTGAGAACTTCAAAGTACTGATCTTCTGAAATTAAATCTTTTTTGCTCAAACCCGTTGGACCCGGATTTATAACAACATAAGATTCATAATATATAATTTTTTCTAATTCTTTAAGACTAACGCCAATAATATTGCCAATTTTTGATGGCTGAGATCTAAAAAACCAGATATGAACAATTGGAACTGCCAAGGCAATATGTCCCATACGTTCGCGGCGTACACCTTTTTGGGTTACTTCAACACCGCAGCGGTCGCAAATAATACCTTTATATCTAATTCTTTTATATTTTCCGCAAAAGCACTCCCAATCACGGGTAGGGCCAAATATTTTCTCACAAAACAAACCATCTTTTTCTGGTCTGAACGATCTATAATTGATCGTTTCAGGTTTAGTAACTTCACCATGAGACTTAGACAAAATATCATCGGGGCTAGCCAATCCAATGGTAATACTTGTAATATCACGCATTGCATTTTCTTGAATTCTATAAGCCATAATTTAATCTCCTAATTTCTTAGTGCAAAATAATTCAACTTTATTAACTAATTTTAATATTAAGGCCTAAACCTTGAAGTTCTTTAATTAACACGTTGAATGCTTCAGGGACATTTGGTTCCTGCAGATTATCACCTTTAACAATAGCCTCGTACATCTTAGCTCTGCCTGCCATATCATCACTTTTCACGGTTAAGATCTCTTGCAGAATATGAGAAGCGCCGTAACCTTCAAGCGCCCACACTTCCATTTCTCCAAAACGCTGACCGCCGAACTGAGCTTTACCACCCAATGGCTGCTGCGTAATAAGAGAGTATGGTCCAATTGATCTTGCGTGAATCTTATCATCTACCAAGTGGCTTAACTTAAGCATATAAATGTAGCCACATGTAACCTTTTGATGGAATCTCTCACCACTTCTTCCGTCGATAAGAGTTGTTTTACTTCCTCTTTCAAGACCAGCTTTTTCCAGCCAATCATCAACGTCTTCCATTTTAGCACCATCAAAAATAGGAGTTGCAAATTTTAATCCTAATATTTTACCTGCCCAGCCTAATGCTGTTTCATATAACTGGCCAAGGTTCATTCTTGAAGGCACACCAAGAGGATTTAATACTATATCCACAGGAGTACCGTCAGGTAAATAAGGCATATCTTCTCTTGGGACAATTTTAGCAACAACACCTTTATTTCCGTGTCGTCCAGCCATTTTGTCACCAACACTTAACTTACGTTTTTTAGCAACATAAACTTTTGCAAGCTGTACTATTCCAGGAGGAAGATCATCACCTGCGTTTAATTTGCTCTTTTCACGTTTGTAAGTTTCTTCAACTTCTGCTAATGCTATCTGATAATTTCCATAAAGTACTTTAACCTGATGGTTTACCTTCTTTGATTCAAACCAATCTACGTTGGCATCAAATCTGGCTATATCATCAATTTTAGCATAGGTATCATCTTTAATTTTAACGCCGCTTCTTACGATAGTAGTGCCATCCTGGTCTTTAATACCGGTAGTAGTCTGGTCTATTGTAAGCTTTGTTAATTTTTCTTGTAACTTACTATATAAAGCATTTTTTGCTTTAGCATATTCGTTTTCGATAGCATCCATCAATTTCTTTTCAGATTTCTTGGTATCGCTATCTTTCTTTTTACGGCTGAATAATCTGGTTTTGATTACGGTGCCTTTTAATCCCGGAGGTGCTTTCAAAGATGCATCTTTAACATCACCGGCTTTGTCTCCGAAAATTGCTCTTAAAAGTTTTTCTTCCGGAGTTGGATCTGTCTCACCTTTTGGTGTAATCTTACCTATAAGAATATCACCGTCTTTAACTTCTGCACCTTCACGAACAATACCGTTTTCATCAAGATTTCTTACGGTTTCTTCGCTTACGTTAGGAATTTCACGTGTAAGTTCTTCTTCACCACGTTTAGTTTCTCTAACTTGTAATTCAAATTCTTCTATATGTATTGAGGTGTAAACGTCTTCACTAACAACACGTTCACTGATAATAATAGCATCCTCAAAATTGTAACCTCTCCAAGGCATAAATGCAACCAATACGTTTCTACCCAAGGCCAATTCACCTTGATCTGTAGAAGTACCGTCAGAAAGGACATCGCCCTTTTTAACAATTTGCCCTGTTTTTACTACAGGTCTTTGGTTTACACATGTCTCTTGGTTTGTACCGCTAAACTTAGTTAATTTATAAGTAACAAGTTTAACGTCATTAAAGCTTGTTAATGATTCCGCAGTATCAGGTAAAACATTATATCTTACAATTACTTTGGTAGCATCTGCATATTCAATTACACCGTCTTCTTCAGCAATATTTATTGCACGGGAGTCTCTTGCTAATTTCTTTTCCATTCCTGTACCAACAAGTGGAGCTTCAGGACGCAAAAGTGGTACTGCCTGACGTTGCATGTTAGAGCCCATCAAAGCACGGTTAGCATCATCATGTTCCAAAAATGGAATTAAAGCAGCAGCAGCACTTACAATTTGTGCCGGTGCCACATCCATATATTGGATATGATCCGGAGTAATAATAGGGAATTCACCCTTATTACGAGATTTTACTCTTTCGTTAACAAATTTACCGTTTTCTTCAAGCGGGGCATTTGCCTGAGCAATTGTAAACATATCTTCTTGCTCTGCAGTTAAATATGCTACTTCATCAATAACTCTACCGCGTTCAACCTTGCGGTAAGGAGTTTCTAAGAACCCGTATTTATTAACGCGGGCAAAAATTGTTAATGATGAGATAAGACCGATGTTTGGACCTTCAGGAGTTTCAATAGGGCACAAACGGCCATAATGAGTATAATGAACGTCACGAACTTCAAAACCGGCTCTTTCTCTTGTTAAACCGCCAGGTCCTAAAGCCGACATTCTGCGTTTGTGGGTCATTTCTGCCAATGGATTTGTTTGATCCATAAACTGAGACAACTGATTTGTTCCAAAGAAAGCATTAATAACACTGCTTATAGTTCTTGCATTAACAAGATCCTGAGGAGTGAAATTTTCATCGCGCTGGTTCATTCTTTCTTTAATCGTACGAGACATTCTGGCAACACCGACGTTAAACTGCTGGGCTAATTGTTCACCTACAGTTCTAACTCTTCTATTACCTAAATGGTCTATATCATCTATTCCTACTTCACCTTGTCTTAGCTTAATGATATATTTCATTATAGCTATAATATCTTTTATATCTAATACTGTTTTAGTATCTTCAACGTCAACTTCAAGTTTATGATTCATTCTATGACGGCCTACTTCGCCTAAATCATAGCGTTTATCATTAAAGAATAATTTGTCAATTAATTGCTGAGCAGAATCCACATCTGGGGCTTCACCTGATCTTAATTGACGATAAATAGAAAATAATGCTTCTTCTTTTGTATGAGAAGTATCTTTTCTTAAAGTGTTAAGAATTAAATCCTGATCTGATGAAGTGCTTGAACTGATAAGGTTGATAGTATCAACTTCAGCATCTTTTAATCTCTCAACATCGTCTTCGGTAAGAATTGAATCTTTTGTTAAAAAGATTTCACCGGTAGACATATCAAAGATATCACTTGCAATAACGCGCCCTGCTAATTTAGTAAGGTCGGCATCTTTAACAGTAATTTCTTCAACAAGATTAAATAAATTTAGGATATCTTCATCAGTAGTATAGTCTAATGCACGTAATAAAGTTGTAGCAGGAAATTTCTTTCTGCGGTCAATATATACATACATTACATAGTTAATATCTGTTGCAAATTCAACCCAAGATCCTCTTAGCGGGATAATTCTGGCTGAATAGATAGGAGTTCCGTTTGGATGAACTGTCTGTGAAAAAGCAACACCTGGAGATCTGTGAAGCTGGGAGACCACAACACGTTCAGCGCCATTAATTACGAAAGTTCCTTTTTGGGTCATGTAAGGTAAGTTGCCTAAGTAAACCTCTTGTTCAACAGCATTTACCCAGTCACCTGTATCAACATCTTTAGTAGAAAGGCGTAATTTGCCTTTAAGTGGAGCAGAATAAGTAAGACCTCTTTCAAGGCATTCAACAATAGAGAAACGTGGTCGCTCTACATAGTATTCAATAAAATCTAATCTATAGTTTTCTTTATTATCTAAAATAGGGAAATTTGTTAAAAAAACTGCCTGCAGACCTTTGTTTTCTCTTTTAGACGGTTCAACATTAAGCTGAACAAACTCTTCAAACGAGCCAGTTTGAATTGCCAAAAGGTCAGGCGCTTCAATAACAGAGGGTATCTTTGCGAAGGAAATTCTAGTATTTTCCAATTGTAAAACCTCCATTTGTTATCAAAATCGTTACCAGACTAATATATATACACCGAAACAAGAACATAATATCCATTCGTACATCATAACATAAAAAAAAGGAGATAAGGCATAGCACACCATGCCTTATCACCTACGTGTAAACTATATGGAATAAAACCAAATAATTAAATTACTTAATCTGAACAGTAGCGCCTGCTTCTTCAAATTCTTTCTTTAATTTTTCAGCTTCATCTTTAGAAATACCTTCTTTAACTGCTTTAGGAGCTGTATCAACTAGATCTTTAGCTTCTTTCAAACCTAAACCTGTATGAGCTCTTACAACTTTAATAACATTGATTTTTTTGTCGCCAGCGCCAGTTAAGATAACATCAAACTCTGTTTGTTCTTCAACAGGAGCAGCTGCAGCAGCCGGACCGGCAGCCATAGCAACAGGAGCAGCAGCGGTAACGCCAAATTCTGCTTCCAATGCTTTCTTTAATTCTGATGCTTCTAAAAGTGATAAACCTTTTATCTTTTCAACGATTTCAGCAATTTTCTCTGACATTTTATTCTTATCTCCTAAATAATTTTTTTCAATATTTTAATTATGCTGCCTTAGACTTAGCAATTTCATCTATAACACTTACTAAATCTCTAATTACAGCATTAAGAGCGCCAACTATACCAGAAGCCGGTGAGTTTAAGCTGCCCAAAATACCTGCAATGATTTCTGCTTTTGTTGGAAGTGTTGCAAGTTCTGCTAACTGATTTCCGTCAAAATACTGATCTTCTATATAACAGGCTTTTAATGCTAATTTTTGGCTAGCATCAAAATATTTTTTTATAATTTTTGCAGGGGCAACCGGGTTGTCATATGCAAAAGCATAGCCGGTCATTCCTTCTAAATTTTCTGCTAATTTAGCATATTTACCAGTCTCATTTACCGCACGTATAAAAAATGTATTCTTAAATACTTTATACTGTACGCCTTCTTTGCGGAATTCATTTCTGATATTGCTTATATCAGCAACGTTAATTCTTGCATAGTCTGTTAAATATACAGCAGAGGATTTATTGATTATCTCCTTAATCTCGGAAATAACCTCTGACTTTTCATTCTTGTTCATTTATCTCCCATACGTGATTTATTTAATCAAGTCGGTTAGAAGCATTTATATAATAATTAACTGAGCGCGTAAACTTTTTTATAGAGCCGGAATCTCATCCCGGGTAATTTTCAAACCAGGACCCATAGTGCTAGAAAGGAACAAACTTTTAACATATTGTCCTTTTGCAGAAGTTGGTCTTAATTTAACAATAGTATTCAAAAAAGCTTTGGTGTTTTCTACTAACTGATTAGGTTCAAAGTTTAATTTACCTAATGAAGTATGAACAATACCTGCTTTTTCAACTCTAAATTCAATTTTTCCTGCTTTAACCTCTTTAACTGCTTTAGCAACGTCCATCGTTACAGTACCGCTTTTAGGATTAGGCATAAGGCCCTTAGGACCTAATATTTTACCCATTTTACCAAGGTCAGCCATTGTATCCGGAGTAGCAATAATAACATCAATATCAGACCAGCCGCCTTTAATTTTTTCAAGGTAATCTTCAAATCCGGCAAAGTCAGCCCCGGCCTCTAAAGCTTCCTCAGCTTTTGCACCTTTGGCAATAACTAAAACCTTAACTGGTTTACCCGTACCATGAGGCAGGGAAACAGTACTTCTAATCATCTGGTCTGCATGGCGTGGGTCAACGCCTAATCTTATTGCACAGTCCAGAGACTCTACGAATTTTAGAGATGTGCTATCTCTTAAGACATTTATAGCCTCTAAGAGAGTATATTCCTTAGCGGTATCTACGGATTTCCCGATAGATTTCATTCTTTTAGACATTTTCATTTCAATACCAATCTTATCTATATGGTAAAAAATTAATCTTCAACAGTAAAGCCCATACTTCTTGCTGTACCGGCAACCATACTGGCTGCATGTTCAATATCAAAAGCATTAAGATCAGGCATTTTTAGTTGAGCAATTTCTTTTACTTGTTCTTTAGTAACCTTAGCAACTTTATTTCTATTTGGTTCGGCAGAACCATGTTCTACTTTTGCAGCTTTTTTTAATAAAACTGCAGCTGGAGGTGTTTTAGTAATAAAGGTAAAAGACTTATCAGAGAAAACAGTTATTACAACTGGAATTATAAGTCCGTCTTTATCTGCTGTGCGAGCATTAAACTGTTTACAAAACTCCATTATGTTTACACCTTTTTGACCCAAAGCTGGACCAACTGGAGGTGATGGATTTGCCTTACCGGCAGGGATCTGCAATTTTACATATCCGGTTATCTTCTTAGCCATTAGAATACCTATTTACATTTTTATTTTTCTAATTCTGCTTGAGTAAAGTCTATTTCAACAGGGGTCTTTCTCCCAAATATTGAAACCATGACTTTTATCTTCATTTTTTCTTCGTTTACTTCTTGGACCGTTCCGGTAAAATTATTGAAAGGACCATCTATTATTTTAACAGTATCGCCACTCCTAAAAATTGTTTCCAATCTTTCGGTGTCTTCGTCTTGCGTAATGCGTCCAACAATTCTCTTTACTTCATCCGGGTGAAGCGGGTTAGGATTTTGTCCTGTACCCAAAAAACTTAAAACAGACTGGCAATTAAGAATAAACTCCCTCACTTGCACATCAAGATCAGCTTGGACCAAGATGTAACCCGGGAAGAAATTTTTTGTTTTAGTTCTTTTTTTGCCATCTTTAACTTCAAAAACTTTTTCCATAGGAACCAGGATCTGATGAATCTTAGCCTGTAATCTTTCGCTTTCTTTTAAATCAGCTTCTAAAAGAGTTTTGGCTTTGTTTTCATGACCCGAAATTGTTCTAACGACGTACCATTTAGCTTCGTTCACAAGGTTCCTTTAAAATATACCCTGAAAAATTTTCACAACTGCAAAGTCAATTACATAAGTAAATGCAGCCAAGATAAGACAAACCACAATTACAATAGTTGTAGATTCTTGTAGTTCGCTTTTAGACGGCCAAGTTACTTTTTTCATTTCCTTGGCAACATCTTTAAAAAAGTTTAAGATTTTATCTTTCATATATCAATCTGTTTATTTCGCACGGCAGGAGAGACTCGAACTCCCAACCTGCGGTTTTGGAGACCGCTGCTCTACCAATTGAGCCACTGCCGTAGAAAAATTACTTTGTTTCTTTATGAATAGTATGTTTTTTATCCCAACGGCAATATTTTTTCTGTTCAACACGCCCTGGGTGTAATCTTTTATTTTTTGTAGTAGTGTAATTTCTTCTTTTACACTCTGTACATTCTAAAGTTATTGTATCTCTCATAATCTTATTTTAACTTTATAAATTTTTGAAAGAGCTGACGACCGGGATTGAACCGGTGACCTCATCCTTACCAAGGATGTGCTCTACCAACTGAGCTACGTCAGCTTGTTTCTTTATGGCAGAGCGGGAGACGGGACTCGAACCCGCGACCAACAGCTTGGAAGGCTGTGACTCTAGCCAGCTGAGTTA
>JAUZPC010000010.1 GCA_030706105.1 Bacteroidota bacterium
CTCCTCGGACTATCGCTTACGAAGGGGGGATAAAACAATTCAACATCTTAATCCGGCACCCTCTTTTTAAGGGGATCGGGGGGATCAGGGTTTAATTTCCGTAGCCCCTCGGACTATCGCTTACGAAGGGCGGATAAAACAATTCAATATCTTAATCCGGCCCCCCCTTTTTAAGGGGGTCGGGGGGATTAGAGTTTAATTTCCATAACTCCTCGGACAATCGCTTACGAAGTGGGGATAAAACAATTCAACATCTTAATCCGGCACCCCCTTTTTAAGGGGGCTGGGGGGATCAGGGTTTGATTTAAGTATGACCAACTCATCTATAATACTTTTTAATTTAATCCTTACTTCTTTGGTATTATAAATTACTTCATCATTAGTAAATCTATGAACCTTTACATCATAGTAATCTAGTAATTCTGTTCTTTGGTTATCATACTCTACTGTTTCATTATGAATTTCCCCATCTATTTCAATTGCAAGACGAAGTGAGGCACAATAAAAATCAATAATATAATGGTCAATTGGTCTTTGAATTAAAAAACTGAATGTAGAGAAATGACTTTTCAAAACATTTTCTACAAAATATTTTTCTGCATATGTCATGTTTTTTCTTAGAAACTTTGCTTTTTCAATGTTATTTGGATTGTATGGTAAATGATAACCATTCCAAATTAACCCTCTTTCTTTTAATAAAGATTTATCAAAGTCCATCGTTATACCCTTTATTAAGTTGCATCACCATGCCCCAGCACAATAGGCGGACTATCGCTTACGAAGGGGGGATCAGAGTTTAACTCCCGTATCCCATTCATATACAGTAAATGACAAAAATAAAGTTTTTTCTTTTGTGGTTATGAGAAGTATTAGTCTTTTAAGTTTATTGCTTCCAAAAATCCCCCTAACCCCCTTAAAAAGAGGGTTGGGAGGATCTGTTTTCTTTACAATTATTTACTTACATCTAATTTACGCGGATGTTGTGCAACCCATTCTTTTATATAGTTTGCTGTGTCAGTTGTTAAAGAACCTGGAGTAAATAATTCGCCACACCCCATTTCTTTAAGAGCTTTAACATCTTCACCAGGGATAATTCCGCCACCGGTTAAAAGTACGTCATCCAAACCTTTTTCTTTCATAAGAGTTAATATCTTAGGGAAAATGGTCATGTGTGCGCCTGAAAGAATGCTTATTCCAATGGCATCCACGTCTTCTTGAATAGCTGCTTCTATTATCATTTCGGGAGTCTGTCTCAATCCTGTATAAATAACTTCCATACCTGAATCACGTAAAGCTGCGGCTACGACTTTTGCTCCTCTATCATGTCCATCTAAACCTGCTTTTGCAATAAGAACTCTAATTTTTTTTTCCATTATACGACCTCATTATTAATAAAACTTCTTAATTTACTTCCTAATCCCCTAAATTCATCATTTGTATAATGAATAAACTTGGGATTAAATTTAAAATCATCTTTTTTTAATCTGGGAATTATATGAAGATGAAAATGAAATACGCTTTGCCCTGCTGCCGACCCTGAATTTGCAACTAAATTAAAACCATCAGCAGGAAGACTTTTATTTATCTTTTTTGCAAGAGTTTGAACATCTTTCATAATCAAACTTAATAAATCACCCGGCACATCTAAAATTGAATCGAAATGTTTTTTAGTAATTATTAATGTATGACCATAACTGACCGGATGTATATCTAAAAAAGAGATAATATGTTCATTTTCAAAAATAATTTCCGACTTACTTTTTCGCTCAACTATATCACAAAATACACAACTCATAAAAACGTCTAATATTTAACAACCAAAAATAATATTTTATTTACAAATAATTCAATATTTTTCTTTATTATCATGATTATTTCAAATATTGTTTTGCTTTGCAGAACACCCCATATATTCCTCCGGTATGCAAAAAAAGAATTTTTCTGCCCATATCTTTGTTTAGTATCTGCTCATTGTACGCATAAAACGCCTTTCCGGTATATGCAGGATCCAAGAGTATCCCATTTGTCTGCGCAAATTTCTTAATAACTTTAATTTTCTTCTGCTCAATCTTTTTATAACCTTCTTCTGAGTATCCATCAACAATTACCAGCATATCGGCGTCAATCTTACAATCCAGATTATAATCTTGTATGCATTTCTCCGCCAACTCCAGAATTATATCTTTGATAATATTTTTAGGAAGAAGTACATTTACTGCATAAATTTTAAGCTTCAATTTGTTTAATGCAGCGCCAACAAGTAAACCTGCTGCCGTACCGCCGGAACCGCAGGCAGCCCATATTCCTTCAAGGCTGTTTAATTCTGTCTGATTTGCAAGCTCTTCATAAAATGAAATATATCCCCAAATGCCTAATGTAGAAGAACCTCCCCCGGGAATGACATATACTTTTTTATTCTTTTTACTTAATGAAGCTTGTTCTTTTTGCATTATTGTATCTACATCAAAAAATTCTTTCTTTGAAAGAAATTCAATTTTGGTACCTATTACTTTATCAATGAATAAATTACCAACAGGTTTGGAAGTATCTTTGCCCCATAAAAACAATTTGGATTTCAAACCCACCTGAGCACATGCAATTGCCGTTGCTCTTGCATGGTTGGATTGATCTCCACCTGTAGTAAACACAATGTCAGATTTCTCTTCCAGAGCTTTTGCCAATAAGAATTCGAGTTTTCTAACTTTATTGCCGGTAAGCTCAACACCAGTTAAATCATCTCTTTTAATGAGAAATTCTTTATCATTAAATTTTTTAATCTGCAAAGGAGTAGGCAGATTTGCAAGAATAATTTTATCGGGTTTAATCATTATCTATTCCTTTTAATAATTTTTCATAATATAAGCGTGCTCTTTCAAGGTCTTCAGGAGTATCTACCGCTAAGTTTTCATGTTCGGTAACCACAACTTTTATTTTAATCCCGTGCTCTAAAAATCTAAGCTGTTCAAGTTTTTCAGCTTTTTCTAAGTCAGTAGGCTTTTGTTTGGTAAAATAAAATAGCTCATCGCGTCTGTAAACATATAAGCCAATATGTTTGTAAAAATCTCCCCGGTTCAGAAAATCGGCTTTGGATTTTGCATCCCTCATAAAAGGAATTATAGAACGGGAAAAGTACAGGGCGTAATTTGAATAATCAAAAACTACTTTTGGAATGGAATTAGATTTTAGATCTTCAAGAGAATCAATTTTTTTTGCTAAAGTAGAAACTTTTACACTCTTTTCAAACAATAACGGCTGTATTGCCTGGTCTATCATTATACTTTTGATAAAAGGTTCATCTCCCTGAATATTTACTATAATATCGGCCGATGGAATTTTTTCGACTACATATGCTATTCTGTCGGATCCGGTATTTATATCTTTAGGAGTAAGCATTACCTCCGCACCAAAATTCCGGGCTGCTTCGCATATCTTTTCATCATCAGTAGCAATTATCAGCCTTTCAAGAAATTTCGATTTGAATGCATTTTCATAAGTATGTTGTATCATGGGTTTACCGCCAATCTTTGCCAAAGGTTTACCCATTAAGCGGGTGGAAGCAAATCTTGCGGGGATAACACCAACTATCATTATTTAACCTATAATTTTGGGAATTATGAAAAAATTTTCATCATTATTTGAAGAGTTCAAAAAAACATCTTTCTTGGTAATACCTTTAACTGGTATATCGTCTCGGTTTTCATTAAAAAGATCACTTGGATGAGACAAAGGTTCAACATTATCTGTATTTATCTCATTCAGCTTATTCATATAGTCAAGAATGTTATTCATATCTTCTATCAGTTCTGTATATTCTTCATCAGAAAAATTCAACTTTGCAAGTTCTGCTATATGCTTTACTTCATTAAGATCAACTGCCACTGTTAATTCATCCTTTCAAAGTTTTTAACAATAACTTCTCTAACTTTTTGCATAAGTTCAACTTCTTGTGCTTTAGTTGATACCAGATTAACTGAAATTGGTTTATCAAAGTGCACTGAAATAATTCCACTATTTATTTTAAAAGAACCTTTTGGTAAAATACTGCTTGTTCCTTTAATAGTAACAGGAATAATAGGTTGTTCAACTTTTGCGGCAAGATTAAAAGCTCCACGCTTAAATGGTTGTATAGACCCCGTTTTACTTCTGGTTCCCTCAGCAAACAGCAAAGCTGACATTTTACGTTTAAGCATTAAGTGTTTTGCATGCAGAATTGTTCTATGTGCTTTTTCAGGATTCTTTCTGTCAATAGATAAGTATGGACCAAGAACCAGCTGCCACCCGAAAACAGGTATATAGCCAAGCTCCTTTTTATAAATAATACTTGCATTTACAGGGATAGCAGATTGCAGGGTTACGATATCCAATTGGCTTGCATGATTTGACACAAAAACATAAGTACCATTCTTATCAATATTTTCCAGCCCTGTAATGTTCAATTTTATTCTGCTAATAAATAAGATACCGTTTGAGAACAATTTAGAAAGTTTAAAATATAGATAGAAGCTCCGATCAATAATGCTAAAAAACATAGCTAAAATTGAACAGACGGAACCATGGATAATTATAAGAATCAGCTTGATATATGATGCCAATTTTTAAACCTAAAAATAATAATACTTCATTATTAATTTACAATATTTGCAATTGATTTAATAGCACTAATTCTATTCTTTATTGAAGGGTGGCTATAAAAGAACCACTCTACAAAAGGATGGGGATCCTTATCACCCAGGTTTTGTTCAGTTAGTTTTTCCAGTGCATTTATAAATATTTCTTTTTTATCAGTAACAGATACCGCATAATTATCGGCTTCATATTCATATTTTCTTGATAGTATATTGCCAAGAGGTGTTTGGATAAGTCCGATAACCATACTACATAACACAAGTATGGGAAGGGCTCCAATTTCAGTAACTGCCGTAAAACTAAATTGATGCAGCAGATAACTATACGAAACAGAAATTAAATATAAAGTTAAAAAGCTTGAAATAGTTCCAATAATAATATTTTTAATTATATGTTTCTTCTTATAATGGCCCAGCTCATGGGCAATTACTGTTTCAATTTCATCATCAGAGAATTTTTCAATAAGAGTGTCGCCTAAAATAATTCTCTTAGTCTTTCCTAATCCGGTAAAAGCAGCATTGGCTTTTTTTGTATTCTTGCTCATATTAAATTTATAAATATTATCAATTTTTAAACCTGCATCCTTTGCCATTAACAATAATCTATCTTTTAAATTCTCATTATCAAAAGGAGTGATTTTATAAAACAGTGGCAGAATAAAAACCGGAACTATACGTGCAAGTATAACCGAGAAGACAAAAAGCGCTATTGCCAAAACAAACCACCAATTGTTCCCAAATGTTCTAAGACAATAAAAGAATATCAGTAATATCGGGACACCTATTACCAATGATAATAATAATTCTTTAGTCCCCTCCCATATCCAGGCTATAAAGGTTTGATTTGATAGTTTGTACTTATGCTCCAAGTAGAAGCCTGAGTAGTAGCTTACGGGAAATGAAATAATACTTCCGGCAATACCTGTAACGAAGACAAATGACAGAAATCTGAAATAGTCATTTATTATACTAAAATTTTCTTTAAGATAATTATCTAAACTTCTGCTTAGACCTGAAGAAACAAATAAAAAAACAATAATAAATCCCGCAATGCTCTCAGCTATTGAAACAAATAATTTAGTATTGCTATATTTTTTAGAATCCATTTTCATTTAATAATCACATTATATTTATAAATTTGCATTACAAGGAAGTTAAATGCAAGTACGGAAAAGATGAAACTTAAATAATAACTGCTTACTATTTTTTAGCAGAACTACTATTTTTATAATTACCATTTTTATTATGTAACGCAATTCTAGATAAGTCCAAAGCCGGATCACCCAAATCACCAGTTTTCAGATTAATTAAATGGACAGTAACCAATTCTTCATGAGGATATATTATTAAGTGTGCAGAGAAACCGGTCCCGCCGCCAACATGATGGAAATAATAATTACCGGTTTTATCCATTTGATAAACCATACCAAGCCCATAGTCTGATTTTTTTCCGGATGCCAGATAAGTAGGTTTAAGCATAATTTCCAAAGTGGACCTTTTAATTAATTTTCCGTTAAGCAAAGCTATACCGAATTTTAATAAATCGGCCGAGGTTGAAAGGAATCCCCCTCCGGGAATTTTAATGCTCAAATCAACAAGAGGAGCATCAATAAAGCCAGTACTCCCTTTTCTATCATATCCTTTTGCTCTTGTTCTAATAAATTCAGATGACAAATCCGGTAGAGTGTGTTCCATGCCGGAAGGTTTAAAGATGTTTTCTTTTACATAAACAGCAAAACTTTCTTCAGTTACTCTTTCAATAATAGCTCCAAGCAAATTATATGCTAAAGTAGAATATAAATACTTTGTCCCCGGTTTGTACTGTAGCGTGTCTTTAGCAAGATACCTAAGAAGCTCTGAGAATGATTTAAAATGCACATTGCTGTCAAACTCTCCTTCTTTATAACCCCTTATCCCTGAAGTATGATTTAGCAACTGCCTTATAGTAAAATCATATTTACAATGGCTGAATTCCGGTAAATACTTTTTTGCATTATCCTCAAGTCTCAATTTACCTTTTTCAACAAGCTGCATTACTGCAACGGCTGTAATAGTTTTAGAAACGGAAGCAATACGGTAAGTTGAATTATTAGTAGCAGGTATTTTATTTTCTATATCAGAGTAGCCTTTAGTCTCCAGCCATTCAATTTTTCCATGCTGTGCAACTCCCACAGATGCAGATGGAATTTTTCTACTGTTAAAGTAAGTATTAAAATAATTTTCGAACTCATAATTCTTCTGTTGAGCAAATTGATCTGTAAAAAACAGAAAAACGAACAAAATATTAAAAAAAACGAGATATTTCCTAAACATCAGTATCCTAGAATATTCATAAATCATAGTACAAAATTAGCCCATTTGAGCAATAAAACCAACATGAAAATGTAAGATAAAGGAATAAATGCACTTATGGGGAATTTCTTAAGAAGGGTTTAAATAAAAAAAGCCCTCTCTAAAAAGAAAGGGCTGTAATAGTATAAATTTTATTTTGCGTAACTTATTTTTCTTACTTCTCTTATAACCGTAACTTTAATTTGACCGGGATATTCCATTTCGCCTTCTATTTTAGCAGCAATATCATGGGCAAGTTTATCAGCAACAGTATCGTTAATTTTATCCTGTTCCACAACTACTCTAATTTCTCGTCCGGCCTGAATCGCATATGTCTTAGCTACTCCTTCAAAAGACTTAGCAAGTGTCTCTAAAGTTTCAAGACGTTTAACATATCCTTCCAAAGGTTCCCTTCTGGCGCCTGGACGTGCACCACTTATTGCATCTGATGCCTGAACTAATGGAGCAATAGGGTGTTCCATTTCAATATCTTCATGGTGTGAACCAATTGCATTGGCTACAATAGGATGTTCCTTATATCTCTTTGCAAGTTCATAACCTAATAAAGCATGAGGACCTTCTACATCTTTATCAACTGTTTTACCGATATCATGAAGAAGTCCGGCCCTTTTAGCCATGTTCGTATCAAGTCCGATCTCAGCAGCCATAATTCCGGTTAGATAAGCAACTTCAATTGAGTGCTGTAATAGATTCTGTCCATAACTGGAACGATACTTCATTTTTCCTATATGGCGAATCAATTCAGGATGCATGTTATGCAATCCTAATTGCATAACGGCATTTTCACCTTCTTTAATTAAATCTTCCTCTAATTCAGTTTTAACTTTTTCAACTACTTCTTCAATTCTGGCAGGATGTATCCTACCGTCTGAAATAAGTCTCTCTAAAGAAACTCTGGCAACTTCCCTCCTGAATTGGTCAAATGAAGATAAAATAACGGCCTCTGGAGTATCATCAACAATGACATCCACACCAGTAGCAGCTTCAAAGGCACGTATATTACGCCCCTCTTTACCAATAATTCTACCCTTCATTTCATCATTCTGAATTTGGACAACCGAAACAGTTGTTTCAATGGAATGATCAGCAGCAGTTCTCTGAATTGCCTGAACGATTATTTTTTGAGCATCTTTCTTAGCTTCAGCTTTTGCTTTGTCATGTATCTGCTTAATAATATGAGAAACATCTGCTTTAGCAGCATTAGTCATATTATCCATTAACATTTTTTTAGCCTCATCAGAACTTAAGCCTGAAATTTTTTCCAGTTTAACGTTTTGTTCGGCTTCAAGTTTTTGAATTTCCACAGCTTTACTTTCAAGCACTTTCTTATGCTCAAAGTTATCTTTTTCAAGCTGCTTATTCTCTCTCTCTTTTTTAATTACAAGATCAAATTTCTTTTCTATGTTTTCTTCACGTGTGATCAGTTGTTTTTCAAGAACACCTAACTTTTGCCGTTTTTGATTAACTTCACCATCAAAATCAACTTTTTTCTTATACCATTCATCCTTCACTTCAAGAAGCTTTTCTCGTTTTGTATTATTAGCTTCTTTCTGTGCATCATTAATAATTTGCTTTGCCCTCTCAGTAGAATCGTCGACTAATTGCTTGGCTCTTTGCTCACCATATGCCAAGCTCTTTTTGCCTAACCTCGAATTAAAAAACCATCCTAAATAGAAAAAAATTGCGACAAGTATAATCACAGTAATAATAAAGAGCTCAATAGCCATGTACATTATACTTACTCCCAAATATGTATATAAAAAACCGCACCGTCAGTACCGACTCATAATAAGGAAAAACCCTATTATATAGCACAGTGTGGGAACCCGCTCATCCGCTTTTTGCTTCCACTGTAGCACCCCTAAGGATACATTTTCCGGCGAACCGGAAATGAGGCCTGCAATAGACGACTGAAGTCAAGAACCCAAATCTATCACATTAGTTTTTATTTTATGATTGACTGACAGTGCGGAAACTCTTAAGATGGATCTACAACAATGTTTGACTCATTCAATAGAAGCTTAATTTTTTTTACTTTTTCGCTTGCCTGATTAATAAATTGTTTTGATTTGTGCTTCTCTAAAAATAAATCATAAGCAATATTAAGACAAGCAATAATAGCTATTGTTTGTGTAGACTGCCCGGGTAATTCATTTTTAGTTTCTTCCATTACAGTATCAACATAAGAAGCAAGCTCCTTAGCCACTTCTTCATCTTCAACTAATAAGGCGTACTCTTTATCAAATATTTTTATTTTAAGCTTCTGTTGTTTCATTTATATTGTCTGTTTTACAATGTTTTAATCCATCATCAATCAAAATTTTTAAGAACTTAAATAGTTTTCTATCTTACCGATCATAAACTGAAGTTTTACCTTCAATTCTTCTTTCTCTCTAATATCTAATGAACTTAAAATCTTTTCCTCGTGCCCAAAATCAAATGACTGATTTTGCTCTTCATATAATGCTATTTTTTCAAGTAAAGATTCATTCTCTTTTTTTGTAGTCAATAACATTTCTTCTAATGCTTTAACTTTTTCGGTATTTTCATAATACCCTGCCCTAAATTTTAGGACCTGAGCTTCCAGCGTTTGAAGTTCATTTAGCAAAATTTCATATTTAGATACTTCAGGCAATTATTAACCTCTTAAAGTTGCGTTGAATTTATTTATTATTTTCTGAATCAACTTATTAAAATCTTTTTCAACTTCATCTTCTCTAAGTGTTCTCTCTGTAGAATAATACTCTAAATTAATAGCAATACTTCTGTTATCCTTACCTAAACTATCACTTTCAAATAAATCAAATATCTCTGCTGATTTTAATAACTTAGAACTTTCTTTATAAATATAATCAATTATTTCTTGATAATTAATACTTTTCTCAAAAATAAATGCAAAATCTCTCAATATTTTCGGAAACTTTGATGGTTCATTATAAGTTTTTTCGTCAGAATTTAGCTTCTTCATTTCGTCTAAATCAAACTCAAAACAGAACACATCCTGCTGAATATCAAACTTTTTCAACACTTCAGCACTAACTTTTCCGCCTATACCTAATATACTATTATTTTTTGTTTTTGTAAAATGATATTCAAATATACTATTTACAATATCCGGATATGAGGTAGTCAGTTGTGATGTGAGTCTCATTTTGCTGATAAGACAATCTACGCTTCCCTTCAAAGTATAAAAATCATTTGACCTTTCACTGCTATTCCAATTTTTACTTGCTTCTTTTCCTGTAATAGCAATTATTAACTTTGTCTTTTCTTCAAAATCTGAAAAACTGTTAATCTCACCCTCTGTCTTTTTATTAAAGACATCACCTATTTCAAATACTTTAAGGTTTTTTTCACCGACCTTAATATTCTCATTTATTGTATGCAGCACTCCGGGGATTAAACTTGTCCTTAAAAATGCCATATCCATGCTTTGAGGATTTTTGACCGGAATTTTAGTTCCAATAAGTGAAGCAATTTTATCACTTTGCAAAGGATTATTTATCATCTCATAAAATCCTAAGCCGGTTGCATAAGTTCTTAAAGTATCCACAAAAGATGAATCATCTCGTTTTTCTTCCAAAGTTACATTTATTTTGCTGATAACAGGAATATTATCATAGCCGTAAATTCTTGCAATTTCTTCAATTAAATCAATTTCTCTTTCAACATCGGGTCTAAAACCGGGAACTGAAACTGTTATGCCTGTTTCTGTTTCATTAATAATTTTGAATTCCAATTTTTTCAGTATTGAAACGATCTCCTGAGCAGAGACTTCATATCCCAAAATTTTACTTACTCTTGCAAACCGTAAGCTTACTATCTTGCGTTCCATTTTCGGTTCAAAACAATCAATAATGCCGCTTACAATTTTTCCGTTGCCTAATTCAGCCATTAGCTGAGCGGCTCTTTCCGCATTTACCTGTGTTTTCTCAAAATCGCAGCCGCGCTCAAATCTGTATGATGCTTCCGAGCTTAGGCCTAATACTTTAGAAGTTTTTCTTATGCTTGAAGGGTTAAAATAAGCTGATTCAATTAAAACATTTTTAGTATCAGAATAGATTTCAGAGTTCTCACCGCCCATAACTCCCGCAATTGCAACCGGTTTTTCTGCATCGCAAATCAGTAAAGAGTTTACAGGAAGCGCTCTTTCTTTAGAGTCCAAAGTAATAAATTTAGATTCTTCCTTTGTACTTTTTACAATTATCTTCTTGCCGCGTATTCTGTCCAGGTCAAATGAATGGAGAGGCTGGCCTGATTCAAACATAACATAATTTGTTATGTCAACAATATTATTTATTGGCCTTACCCCTATTTGAGTTAATCTTTTCTTAAGCCATTCAGGAGATTCTTTAATTTCGATATCAGTAACAACTTTTGCAGTATATCTTGGACAGTTAACTGTATCCTCAACTTCAATATCAATATAATCTTCAATTTTTTTATCAGTTTCAGAAAGAAAGATCTCAGGATAATATAATTGTTTTTCAAATAACGCAGCAGCATCCCTTGCAACGCCTATATGAGATAATGCGTCAGGTCTGTTTGGAGTAATACCTACTTCAAAAACGACATCATTAAGATTAAGAGCCTCAGCTATTGGTGTTCCTTCTACTAAGCTACTATCCAATACTTTAATGCCGGAATGGTCTTCACTAAGCTCCAACTCAGCATCTGAACAAATCATACCGAAAGACTCAACACCACGGATTTTAGCTTTTGTGATTTTAAAATTACCATTCGGGATAATAGTACCAACGGGAGCAAAAATAATTTTTTGTCCTGCGGCCACATTGGGAGCTCCGCATACTACCTGCAACTCTTCATTACCGGTAGAAACAGTACATATCGAAAGATGATCTGAGTTAGGGTGATCCTTACGATCCTTAACATAAGCAACAATAAAGCCCTTATATTTTGCAGATTCATCAAAAACATCTTCAATTTCCAGCCCTGCCATTGTTAGCTTGTGGGCAACTTCCTCAACTGTAAAAGTAGAGAGGTCAACATAATCTTTTAACCAATTTAATGAGATTTTCAAGATACTATACTCCGTTAAAACTGCTTTAAAAATCTAAAGTCATTTTCAAAAAATGCTCGTATATCTGTTATGCCGTATTTAAGCATGGCGGTACGTTCAATGCCCATACCGAAAGCATAACCGGAAACTTTTTCCGGATCGTAGTCAACAAAGCCAAATACGTTAGGATCAACCATTCCGCAGCCTAATATTTCAAGCCAGCCTGAATGTTTACATATTTTACATCCCTTCCCTTTGCAGATATAACAAGTTATATCCATTTCGGCACTGGGCTCAGTAAAAGGGAAAAAGCTTGGACGGAATCTGTATTTAAGATCGCTGCCATAAAATTGTTTAGCAAAAGAAACAAGCGTACCTTTTAACTCAGTAAAAGTAACATCTGTATCAACGTACAAACCTTCAACCTGATGAAACATACAATAACTTCTTGATGAAACAGCTTCGTTTCTGTAAACCCTGCCCGGCATAATAACCCGTACGGGAGGTTTATTGTTTTCCATTACCCTTATTTGTACGGGTGAAGTGTGCGTTCTTAGTAAAAAATCCTTGCTGATAAAAAATGTATCCTGCATATCTCTTGCAGGATGATCAGGAGCAAAATTCAGGGCACCGAAGTTATTATAATCAGATTCAAGTTCAGGGCCTTCATTAACAGAAAAGCCTAATCCTTTAAATATAGATTTAATTTCATCCAGAGTTTGGGTTAAGATATGTTTACTTCCAATTGCGTATTTGTTACCGGGTAGAGTGAGATCTATTTTAGGAAGTTTATTAGTATCAGTGGTTTCAAGTTTCGCTTTTAGATCAGAGAAAAGATTTGCTGCAACATTTCTAAGATCATTTAAGGATTTACCTATAAGAGGTTTTTCTTCTTTACTGACATCTTTTAGTTGTTCAAAGAGGGCTGAGATTTGGCCGTTACGGCTAAGATATTTAATCCTTAAATCTTCTAACAACTGCAGTTTATCAACCGATTTCAATTCATTTTCAAAATTGACACGGATATTTTCAATTATTTTATTGTTGAGCATAAGGCATGATTAAGAAAGATAAAAAACAAGCCCTCTTGTCCGAAGACAAGAGGGTAATTTTAATTAATTAGCAGAGAATTTTACTAATTCTGTAAAGGCAGCAGGATTTTCAACTGCTAAAGCGGCAAGAACTTTTCTGTTAATGTCAATTCCTTTAACGTCTAAGGAATGAATTAATCTTGAATAAGTGGTACCATTTAACCTTGCGCCGGCATTTATGCGGGCAATCCATAACTGTCTGTAAACTCTCTTTTTAAGCTTTCTGTCTCTATAAGAATGAAGTAAGCCTTTTTCTACATGGTTTTTCGCAACGGTATATACCTTGCTTCTGGAACCCCAGTATCCTTTTGCGAGTTTAAGAATCTTTTTCCGTCTTCTGTGAGAAGCAACTTTATTTTTTGAACGTGGCATTTTACTTAATCCTTTACATTATTGAAGCATAATTTTAAGACGTTTTGTATCCGATGGAGATACAATTATCTCTTGTCTTAATTTTCTTTTTCTTTTAGTGCTTTTTGAGGTAAGAATATGACTTTTATAGGCTTTCTGTCTTTTAAATTTGCCTGAAGCAGTTTTTCTAAAAGTCTTTCCTGCACCGCTATTTGTTTTCATTTTTGGCATACTATGTCCTGGTTTATTTTAATTTTTTCACTTTGGCTCTTGCAGGCACTAATATAACACTCATATTACGCCCTTCCATTTTAATTTCGCCTTCAACTTTTGCAAATTCTTCAGTCTTTTCAACAAACTTTTGAATTAAAGTTTTTCCCTGATCTTGATAAGCCATCTCGCGGCCCTTAAACATAACAACAACTTTAACTTTATTTCCATCATCTAAAAAATTCATTGCATGTTTAACTTTAAACTCAAAATCATGCACGTCAGTGTTTGGGTGCAGTCTTATTTCCTTAAGAAGAGTAACCGTTTGGTTCTTACGTTGTACTTTATCTCTTTTTTGAATTTCATATTTAAACTTTCCAAAATCTATGATTTTGCAAACAGGCGGTTTAGCCTGCGGTGCTATTTCTACTAAATCAACACCTCTTTCATTGGCTAGTTTAATTGCTTCTCTTACTGAAAAAATACCTAATTGAGCTCCATCTATGTCTATAACTCTAATCTTAGGTGCTCTTATTTCTTCATTTATACGAACTTCTTCTTTTTGGCTAATATAAGACCTCTTTCAACTGTTTTTAAATTTTATTTTTAATTTCAGATTCAATTTTACTAATAAAATCTGACAAAGACAAAGTTCCTTCATCACCTTTTTTATGCTGGCGAACTGAAACCGTATTTGTATCCTGCTCTTTTTGACCTACAATAAGCATATATGGTACTTTATTTGTTTCCCAATCTCTTATTTTATATCCAATTTTTTCGTTTCTCAGGTCAGTCTCGGCTCTGAATCCTTGTGCCTTGAGAGTATTTGCAACTTGTTTTGCATAATCCATAAAGTTTTGAGAAACAGGAAGTACTGCTGCCTGTACCGGAGCCAACCAAACCGGGAAAGCGCCACCATAATGCTCAATAAGGACGCCAAAAAATCTTTCAATAGAACCAAGTAAAGCTCTATGAACCATAAATGGTCTATGCTCTTTACCATCCTCGCCAATGTATGTCATATCAAAACGTTCAGGCATATTGAAATCAAACTGAACAGTTGTCATTTGCCATTCACGGCCAAGTGCATCTTTAATTTTAATATCAATTTTAGGTCCATAAAAGGCTCCACCGCCTTCATCTACCTTAAATTTCAAACTTTCTTTTTCTAAAGCAGATTTCAAGGATGCTTCAGCTTTATCCCATAACTCATTTTCACCAACAGCTTTTTCAGGCTTAGTTGAGAGATAATAGGTTAAATTTTCAAAGCCGAAAGATTTCCACATCATAATTGCAAATCTTACAACTTCTCTTATTTCATCTTCAATTTGTTCCTGTGCACAGAAAATATGGGCATCATCCTGAGTAAACCCTCTAACGCGCAAAAGTCCGTGCAGAGCACCGCTTTTTTCGTATCTGTAAACAGTTCCAAGTTCAGCCCATCTTAAAGGTAAGTCTCTGTAAGAACGGAGATGACTCTTATATATCATAATATGGAATGGACAGTTCATTGGTTTGATAATGTAGTTCTGCTCATCAACTTCCATTGCAGAGTACATGCTGTCCTTGTAAAACCCTAAGTGACCGCTTGTTTCCCATAACCAGCTTTTGCCCATATGGGGGGTATATAAAATTTCGTAGCCGTTTTTAATGTGAGCATCACGCCAGAAATTTTCAATTTCCATTCTGACTCTGGCACCTTTTGGATGCCAATAAATCAAACCGGGACCGGCTTCTTCATGTGTGCTAAACAGATCCAACTGTTTGCCCAATTTACGATGATCTCTTTTTTTAGCTTCTTCTAAAAGGACAAGATAATCATCAAGCATTTTCTTTTTAGGGAAAGATATGCCGTAAATTCTTTGTAATTGCTGACGCTTCTCATCACCTCTCCAATATGAACCGGAAATGTTAAGCAGCTTAATATATTTTATTTTTCCGGCAGCAGGTAAATGCGGACCGGTACATAAGTCAGTAAAATTACCTTCTTTGTAAATACTTATAACTTCATTTTCATCTAATTCAGAAATGATCTCAGTTTTATAATTATCGCCTTTGTTTCCAAAGAACTCAAGTGCTTTTACTCTGGAAAGTTCTTCTCTTACAAATGGGCAATTTTCTTTTGCAAGCTGAAGCATTTTATCTTCAATTGCTTTAAGATCTTCTTCTTTAAGCTGTTCTTTAATATCGATGTCGTAATAGAAACCGGAATCAATAGCCGGGCCGACACCAAATTTAGCTTCAGGGTATATTAAGGTAATGGCATGAGCCATCAAATGGGAAGTTGAATGCCAATAAACCTCTTTCCCCTTTTCATCATCAAAAGTTAAAAATTTAATCTTAGAATCAGAAGAGATAGGAGCAAGCATATCCTTTACTTTACCGTCGACTTCAGCAGCAAGAGCCTCATCAGCAAGACGGTGAGATATAGACTCAGCAATTTCATAAGATGAAATGCCGGAATTATATTCTTTAATATTTCCGTCAGGAAAAGTAATTTTTATCGTATTCATTATTTTATTATATAATAAAAAAAATCGGAGATTATCTCTGACTTAAAATCGTGGGCCCTAGAGGAGTCGAACCTCTGACCTTCTGCACGTCAAGCAGACGCTCTAACCAACTGAGCTAAAAGCCCATTACTTTAGGACTCGATCTGCTAGGAAAAAAAGAGTACCGAGGGCCGGACTCGAACCGGCACGGGAATTAATTCCCACAGGATTTTAAGTCCTGTGCGTCTACCAATTTCGCCACCCCGGCATATCTTTTTTAATTAGGCTTGTAAATATATAGATTAATTCAATTTTATGCAAGTTATTGAACAAAAAAAATATAATTTTTTCTTTTTTCTTTCCGCATTATATATTTATACTTAATTTATTACATTCTAAACAATTAAACCTTGTTAAGTTTTTGTTCTAAACGTTTTATAGCAGTACTTTTTTACCATAATTCATGATTTCTTTTTTCAATTTTTCTCAGTATTGTCTTTTAGGCATATTTTTTTTCTGTTATATTATAAAAAAAGGTTGTTTTATAAAAATAATTTCTTTAAGTTTCTTTTTTCAAAAGTTACTTTATTTTACTATTATATAGATTATTTTGCTCTAGCTGTTTAAATTTCCATTTTTCGTTCGATAATAGGAAAGATAATTAGTATTTCATCTAAAACAACCTGGATCATTTTTTGATGCTGTTAAACAAGCTCTATTATATCGATGATATTTACAAGGACCGTGTAAAGTTACGTAAAAGTATAGATTCCGCTATTGAAGTTATAGACATTCATGATATTAACACTTTAAATCATATTCTTAGTTATCGTATTAAAGTTCAAAATGTTTTTGTCTGCGAACTACAGGTACTGGATTTAAAACCTTTTGAAGTTATTTCTTTAATTAAAGATAAAAATCCTGAAAATATTGTAATTATTTTTACCGATAAAGGCTCGGAAGATCTGGCTTCTCAGGCCATTCTGAACGGCGCTGATTTCTATTTTAGAAAGACAGATGATAATTATGATAAGTTTGTTTCCATATTGACTAATTACTTATCAAAAAAACAGCTTACAAGCAGTTCATTAAATTCAAGCTCTATCAGGGACAAAGAAATTACATTTCTCCAGAAACCGGATGGTACATTTATTTACCTCTCCCCCTCTGTTTACAATGTTTTTGGTTATAAGCCGGAAGAACTACTTGCAAAATCTGTTTATGATTTTATACATCCGGATGATCTTAATAAAGTAAAAAACGATATCCATAAACAGCTTCTTGGCGGTAATGAGGCCGATAAAGTTGTTTACAGAATTAAACATAAAAATGGAAAATATCTTTTTGTTGAATCTGACAACAAGCCGATTCTTGGCGAAGATAAAACTATAAAGGAATTTTATTCCGAATCCAGAGATATAAGCCACACTATATTAAATGAAACCAACTTTATGCCGGATCTTAAAAATAACGGCACTGATTCTGATTTCAATTACGATAGGATAAAAGATGGTATTACCAGCGATTTGAAACTAACTTCCATTTATGAGGACAGTCCGTATGCGGTTATTATTTTTGATCAGGCCGCAATGCAGCAGTTGGATGCCAACGAAGCAGCATTAAAGCTATATGGCTATTCCAAAGAAGAGTTTCTGAATATTAAGTTTACCGAATTATCATTAGAACCGGAAAAAACATATATTAATATTCACAATTACACTGAAGGTAATAAAGTTTTTGTTCCGATAAGATACCATAAGAACAAACAGGGAAGAATTTTCCCGGTTGAGATTACTACTACATTTATACATCACTCCAAAAGAATAATTGTTTTTGCCGCAATAAAAGATTTAACCCAGCAGTTAAGCTCATATTATGCTTTAAGCGAAAACGAAAAGAAGTTTAAACTAATATTTGAAAATTCGATTGATGCAATTTGTGTTATTAAGGAAGGTATCCACCAGATAGCAAATAATGCTTATTTGGAATTATTAGGTTATAAAAGTAATGATTCTTTATATGGAACAAATATTGTTGATTTCGTTGTCGATGAAGAAAAAGACAGGATAATATCCTTTATACAAAACAGGGTTCAAAGGAAACCCGCACCTCAGCATTATGAAACAATAGCTTTAACAAGGAACGGCAGTAAATTTCTTGCAGATATTAATGTCTCAACTTACATTCAAGACAATGAATTATACTCTATTTTAATTGTGCGGGATACTACCAGGCAAAAGGAAGCAGACAGAGCCCTTTTGGAAAGCGAATCCAGATTTAGAAAAGTTTTTGAAAATACTCTGAATATCCCTGTATTCGGCATAAACAGAGAGCACATTGTTATTTACTGGAATAAAGCAAGTGAAGTAACATACGGATATACTTATTATGAAGCAATTGGCAAGAAAGTGGAAGAAATTTTATACCCCACTGACAGCAAGAATATTGTTTATAACGGGCTTGAAGATATATTTACTGAGAATAAGGATGAATTTCCAAAAGAATCCTGCCTGAAAAAGAAAAACGGCGGCTTAATTTATGTCTATGCCAATCAGGTTTTAATTTCAAACAGTAATGACGAAAAAGAGATATACAGTATTCAAACTGATTTAAGTGAAATAAAGAATGCTGAAAATAAATTAAGACAGCTTTCAAGCGCAGTTGAACAAAACCCTACTTCCATTATTATTACCGATATAAATGGGAATATTGAATACGTAAACCCAAAGTTTGAGCAAGTAACCGGTTATTCTTATGCTGAAGTCATTGGCAAAAATCCCCGGATACTGAAATCCGGCGAAAAACCGACAGAAGAATATGCTTCCCTATGGAAAGATATTTTGGAAGGCCGTGAATGGCGCGGTGAACTTCATAACAAGAAGAAGAATAATGAGTTGTTCTGGGAATCTGCTTTTATTTCCCCAATAAAGGATGAAAAAGGAAACATAACGCATTTTCTTGCTATAAAAGAGGATATAACCGAGAAAAAGCATCAGGAAGAAGCAATTATAAACTCTGAAGCACAATTCCGTTCTGTTTGGGAAAGCTCATTTGACGCCATGCGTCTTACAGATTCCGAAGGAGTTGTTCTTAAAGTTAATGATGCATACTGCAGTTTAGTTGGGTTGCCCAGAGAGAAACTGGAAGGATATAAATTTGCAAATATTTATGTCCCCGCTAATTATGATCATTCAATTTCAAAATTTATTGAACGTTTTGAAACGCATAATTTTCAGAATCAGTTTGAAACTGAAATGGAGCTTTGGAATGGCAAAAAAGTATGGGTAGAACTTTCAAACTCTCTTATAAATATAAATGGAAAAGAATCTTTACTGCTTTCGATATTTAGGAATATCTCAGACCGCAAGAACCAGCAGCTTGAACTTATTTCTTCTAAAGAAAAAGCTGAAGAAGTGAGCCGGTTAAAATCGAACTTCCTTAATAATATGAGCCATGAAATTAGAACACCGATGGTCGGTATTTTAGGATTTTCACAAATACTTTACAGTGAAATTGACTCCCCTGAATTAAGGGAATTTGTTGAAGAAATTATTAAGTCCGGTAACAGAATGATGAATACCATTAATTCCATTCTGGACTTATCAAGAATTGAAGCTAATAAACTTGAACTTAAGATTACTACCATTAACCTTCTTGAAGAAATAAAAGAAGTAGTAAAACCTCTTAAAGCTATAGCAGAACAAAATGATCTTTATTTTGTAATCCGCAGTAAAGTTGAAGAGATAGTAATTGCCATAGACAAACATATGCTATCCCAAATTGTTAATAATTTAGTAGGGAATGCAATTAAATATACCCGCATTGGCGGAATAATTATTGAACTGGATATAATTGCAAAAGAAAATACTGATTGGGTAGTACTTAAAATTATAGACAGCGGAATTGGAATTCCAAAAGAAAGTTTGAATATAATTTTTGAAGAGTTCAGACAGGTTAGCGAAGGCTTAAACAGGCAATTTGAAGGTACCGGTTTGGGCTTAACAATTACAAAGAGGATTGTTGAACTTCTGGATGGATATATTGAAGTTAACAGCACTGTCGGCACAGGTTCTGAATTTATAGTTTACTTCCCTCTCCCTGAAAGAGAGCACAATGAGCCAGTGATTAAAGAAGAATTAAAACTAGAAAAAGATATGGATTTCAGAGATATTAATCAGTCAAATGATCCGGGCCTGCCGCAGGTTTTACTTGTTGAAAACGATTCTGTAAATAGAACTGTTATGACTTTATTCCTAAATAAAACTTGCAAACTTGACCTGGCAGAAAACGGTGAATCTTCTGTTGAAATGGCAAAGAAAAAGAATTATGCTGCTGTTTTAATGGATATAAATTTAGGCACCGGAATGAACGGCACAGAAGCCGCCCAGGCAATTAAGAAAATACCCGGCTATGAGGATACCCCTATTGTTGCCGTAACCGCTTATGCCATGGTTGGCGATAAAGAGAAATTTCTGGACGCCGGTTGTACACACTACATTTCAAAACCGTTTGATAAAGAGACACTTGTTACTCTGGTAAAAACTGTCATGCAGAAATAACGTCTGCTAAAAATGAGTATCTAATAAAAAAGCGGCTTTATAGGCCGCTTTTTTAATGTCTAAACTGTCTGAACCTTGATAGAATATCCGATTCCGGATTTACATGATTTATATGAGTAGGGGGAATTGTACTGTGGCTAAAGCCGGAGATGATTTGTTATTATACTTCCAAGAGATAAAGAGACTGTGTGAAAATTAGACCCTGACAATGATATCAGTCCGGAAACATTGGAATAATTTCATATAATATAAGTATATAAGTCCGGAGCCCCCTGTGTCCCCCTTAAGAAGGGGAAAGACGGACACTCATACTGTCTATATTAAGTTTAACTTTTAGGGCAAATTACGTTATTTCCTGCCTCTGCCATTGCCTCTATCTTTTTTATCCCTGTTATCA
>JAUZPC010000100.1 GCA_030706105.1 Bacteroidota bacterium
CTCTTCCCGTTCTTTTAACTTTTTAATTAACCAAGATAACACTGCCATAAATTCTAGTTCTCATATCTTTTAAATAAAATAGAAGCATTATGACCACCAAACCCAAATGTATTGCTAATAGCATAATTCAGGTCTCTTTTTACAGCAATCTTAGGAGCATAATTAAGATCGCATTCCGGATCTGGTTCATCTAAATTAATGGTCGGCGGTACAATTCCATTCTTAAGAGATAATACTGTTGCGATAGCTTCAATTCCACCGGCAGCGCCTAATAAATGGCCTGTCATGGACTTAGTAGAGCTTACAATTAATTTATACGCATGTTCACCAAAAACCGTTTTAATGGCTTTAGTTTCATTAAGGTCATTATACGGAGTAGAAGTACCGTGTGCATTGATATATGAAACATCTTCAGGGGTAATGCCGCCATCCTTAATTGCTTCATTCATAGATCTGGCAGCGCCTTCACCTTCAGGAGCCGGGGCTGTGATATGGTAAGCATCGCCTGTTAAACCTACACCGGTTATTTCAGCATAAATATTTGCACCACGGCTAACTGCATGCTCATATTCTTCAAGAATCAAAGTTCCGGAACCTTCACCCATAACAAAACCGCTGCGGTCTTTGTCAAATGGTCTGGAGGCTTCTTTAGGTCTGTCATTCCAAGTTGAGAGAGCTTTTAAAGCATTAAAACCGCCCATTGCCATTTCAGTAATAGCAGCTTCCGAGCCGCCGCACATCATAAGATCTGCAGTTCCTCTTTGTATAAGCATAAAAGCATCTGCTATTGCATGGGATGAGGTAGCACAAGCTGATGTTGTTGCATAGTTAGGACCTTTAAGTCCGAAGTGAATTGAGAGCTGACCAGCAGCCATATCAGAGATCATCATGGTAACAAAGAAAGGGCTTAGTTTGCGAGGGTCTTTAGTTTCATAATAAGTAAAATGCTGCTGCTGCAAAGTCTGCATTCCGCCAATTCCACTGCCGTAGATAACACCGAATCTCTCTTTGTTAAACTTACCGTCCTCAAGTCCGGAATCTTTAAAAGCCATAATACCCGATGCCAATGCATAATGAGTAAATGGATCCATTCTTTTAACGGTTTTTTTATCGAGAAAGTCCTCGGGATTAAAGTTCTTAATTTCGGCAGCAAATTTGGTTGCAAAATTAGCAGTATCAAATTTTGTTATTAAATCAACGCCATTACACCCGGTAATTAAGCCATTCCAAAAGTCGTTTAAATTATTACCAATAGGAGTAATTGCACCCAAACCAGTGACAGCCACTCTTCGTTTATTCATAGAATGAACTCCGATTATTTAAAAAAAGAAGCCGGAGAAAAAACACTCCGGCTATTAAAGAAATTATTTTTTATGGTCGTTAAGATACTTAATAGCATCGCCAACTGTAGAAAGTTTTTCAGCATCTTCATCAGGGATGGTAATACCGAATTCACTTTCAAAACCCATAATTAATTCAACGATATCTAAAGAGTCTGCACCTAAGTCATTAGTAAAAGATGCTTCAGGAGTAATTTGTGATTCTTCAACTCCTAATTTGTCCATAATAATGTCTTTTACTTTAGCTTCAACGTCCATTTGTATCTCCTTTTAGTTTTTGTTTAATAATATATAATAAAACTTACATAGTCATGCCGCCGTCAACAGCTATAACCTGACCGGTAAGATAGTCTGCATCGGGACCGCATAAAAAAGAAACGACCCTGGCGATATCTTCAGGTGTTCCCATTCTTTTTAAAGGTACATTGCTAAGCAATGCCTCTCTCTGTTTTTCGTTCAATTGCTGAGTCATAGCAGTTTCAATAAATCCGGGGGCAACTGCATTAACGTTTATGTTTCTGGAAGCCAACTCTTTTGCGGTTGATTTAGTAAAGCCCAAGATACCGGCTTTACTTGCTGAGTAGTTTGCCTGACCGGCATTACCCATAACACCAACAACAGAAGAGATATTAACAATACGGCCATACCTTTGGCTCATCATTGGTTTGATTGCCACTTTTGTATAGTTAAACACGCTTTTTAAGTTAGCATTTATAACTTTATCAAAATCCTCTTCAGGCATTCTTAACAAAAGGTTATCTCTTGTAATGCCGGCGTTGTTAATTAAGATGTCAACTCCGCCCATTTTTTCAATTGCATAATCAATTGTTGCCTGGGCATCTTTCAACTGGGAAGCATCTGCTTTAAAAGCATATACTTTGATAGAGCCATCGGGAGTCAACTCCTTTTCCAGCTCTAATGCAACCTGTTCAGGTGTAGAATCACCAAATGAAATATCGGTGAATAAAACACTTGAACAATACCTAACGGCTAATTCTTTAAGAATAGCACGTCCAATACCTCTGTACCCCCCTGTAACAATTACTCTTTTATTTTTCGCTATCATTAGTTTCAACTCCAATTGTATTACTTTCTATTTCTTTCTTATAATCCAACAGTTCCTGATATCCCTCAATTCCTAATAAATAGACCAGTTCTTCATGGCATGCTTCAAAAATGGTACGATTAAAATTATTTTCTTGTTTGTTGCAAATATGCAGTCTATTGATATGGTCATCATCAATAGTTAAAGCTCCTTCATAAATAGTTAACGGGAACAAAACACAATACATCGGTTTATATTTCCATTTATATTCATTCTTTAAATTAGCAAGTTTTTGCAGAGTACACAAGCCATTGCAGTCTAAAAAGACACATTTACCATTAAATACTTCTGTGCCTACGGCAATGCCGCTTTTAAAATCTTCATCCTCTTCAGGCTGCTCAAACCACTTATCTATCTCTTTTGGCTGAGTTTCATCCATTAAAGGAATAATTTCATCTTTTAGAGTCAAAATATACTGATTTTCTTTCAAATCTGTATAAACTCCGTAATTGCAGCATTCACCCCCGCACATACAATTAAAAGGGAAAGTAAAAATTTTAGGATCTATTTTAAGTCCGTTAATTACCTTAACATTTTCGTTATCCATTATAAATATTTCTCCACGTCCTGGTATTTATCAATTCCAAAACAAGTCACATTAGGATTTATTCTCTTAACCAAGCCCTGTAAAACTTTACCCGGACCAATTTCATAAAATTCATCAAACCCGTCAGCAATCATGTTCTTAATTGTTTCTTCCCATCTAACCGGGGCGGTTACTTGTTCAACCAATTTTTCTTTAATATCCGCAGCCAAAGTAACAGGTTTTGCGTTTACATTTGCATAAACAGGAAAACGTGCATCATAAACATTAGTTATGCTTAAAGCCTGGATAAGCTTATCTTTAGCAGAAGCCATTAAAGGAGAGTGGAAAGCACCGCTTACAACTAATTCCTTTACAATTTTAGCTCCTTTAGATTTGCAAATTTCCATTGCTTTTTTAACTCCGGTTATTGAACCGGAAATTACAACCTGACCGGGAGAATTAAAATTTGCACTCTGAACAATACCTTCGCTTAAGGCTTCAGCGCAGCACTCATCAACTACGTCCTGGTTCAGACCGATTACGGCCGCCATAGTACCGGGGTTATCAATACCTGCCTGCTGCATAGCCATGCCGCGGGCTCTAACCAATTTGATCGCTTCCTGAAATTGGATAGCACCGGACATTGTTAAAGCAGAATACTCACCTAATGAGTGTCCTGCGGCAGCTTCAGCACTTACTGTTCTCATCAGTGAAGCCAAAACCACACTATGAAGATAAATAGCAGGCTGAGTAAATTCAGTCTGTTTCAGTTCCTCTTCAGGGCCTGAAAACATTATATCTGAAAGTTTGATACCCAGGGTATCGTCAGCCATAAGAATCATTTCTTTAGCTTCAGCAGAATTATCAAACAGGTCTTTTGCCATACCAACGTATTGCGCACCTTGACCGGGGAATAAAAAAGCTTTTTTAGACATTTAAAACCTTATATTGATCTATAAAAATTAATCTATTGCCCAAACCAAATAGGTTGAGCCCCAAGTATAGCCGGCGCCAAATGCGGCCAATACTAACTTGTCACCTTTTTTAATTTTACCATCTCTATAATACTCTGTAAGGCAGGAAGGAATTGTACAAGAAGTAGTATTGCCGTACTTATGTATATTTATCATTACTTTTTCACTTCCAACACCCATACGCTTTGCAGTAGCGTCTATAATTCTTAAGTTAGCCTGATGAGGCACCAAAAACTTAACATCATCAGCAGTTAAATTATTCTTCTGCATAATTTCATAAGAAACATCAGCCATACCCTTTACGGCAACTTTAAATACGGCTTTACCGTTCTGGTAAATATAATGCATCTTTTTATCAACAGTCTCGTGAGTAGGAGGATTAAGGCTTCCGCCGCCTTTCATATAAAGATTTTCGCGTCCATCTCCGTCAACACGAAGGATAGCATCCTGCAAGCCCAAAGAAAAATCTTCGCTTGGTTCCAATAATATGGCAGATGCTCCATCACCAAACAAGATACAATTATTCCTGTCTGTATAGTCGGTAATTGAAGTCATTTTATCTGCACCAATAACCATTACTTTTTTACAAGTACCGCTTTGTACAAACTGGGCACCGGTATTAAGGGCAAAAAGGAAAGAACAGCAGGCGGCATTCATATCAAAGCCCCAAGCATTTTTTGCACCAATATTACCCTGAACAAGGCATGCGGTAGAAGGAAAAAACATATCAGGAGTAACCGAAGCGATAATAATCAGATCAAGTTCTTCAGGAGACATATTTTTAGATTTAAGGAGGTCGAGCGCAGCTTTGGTTGCCATATCGCTTGTAGCTCCATTTTCCAACATTCTTCTTTCTTTAATACCGGTTCTGGTCATAATCCATTCATCAGAAGTATCAACAATGCTTTCAAAAAAAGCATTATCTAAAACTTTTTCCGGCATATACATACCAACTGCAGTAATAACTGCACTATATTTTTTATCAGAATTAGCCATTAACTTTCCAGATTTTTATTTAACAAATGAGAATTAACTGAAGCTGCAATTTTTTGAACTAAATTTTTAGAATGCATTTCCTGAGCGCGCAGAATCATATTCTTAATTGCAAGCGGAGAACTTGAGCCGTGCCCTATAATGCTAATGCCATTAACGCCAAGTAAAGGCACACCGCCCTGAGCTTCAGAGTCAAAATCGCTAAGGATTTCTTTCATGGCCCCTTTTACTAAACCAATTTTCAATTTATTTGTAAAACTTTTCTGAGCAAAATCCTTAAATTTTGTTTTCAGAAAAGAAAGTACGGACTCACCAAATTTTAAAACAATATTACCGGTAAAGCCGTCGCAAACAATAATATTTGCAGATCCTTTCAGGATATCCCGTCCTTCAACATTTCCGATAAAATTAAGGTTGGAATTGTGAAGAAGTTCATGCGCTTCAAGAACAATGGCATTACCTTTTTCCTTTTCTTCTCCAACGCTTAATAATCCAACGGTTGGATTATTAATACCATAAATTTCAGAAACGAAAATAGATGCCATTACAGCCCACTCAAAAAGATTTTTAGGCTTGGCATCAACATTTGAACCCACGTCATACAACATGCAGACTCCGGCAAGATTAGGCATTAAGGCACCGATAGTGGGCCTGGAAACACCTTTAATTCTTCCCATAAAAAGAGTAGAGGCAGCCATTACGGCGCCGGTATTACCTGCACTAACAAAAGCATCAGCTTCGCCAGATTTCACTTTCTTAACACCAACAACAATAGAAGAATCCGGTTTGGATTTTATTGCGCTGGCAGGATGTTCATCCATTCCGATTACCTGGCTGGAGTCAATAATACAATCAGTATTAAGGAGGATATTTTTTTCGGTAATAATTTTGGAAAGCAAATCTTTTGGTCCGGTAAGGAAAAGATTTAAAGACGGGTTACCGGAAGCGGCTTCAGCAGCGCCAAGTAAAACGTTAAGAGGGGCGAAATCGCCCCCCATAGCATCTACAATTATTCTGCAAACTGCATTATTAGAATTTGAATTCGGCATTAAAAGCAGTAATACTCAGTTAGCTTTTAGGAATAAACATAGAGCGTTCATTATAATAACCGCATGAAGGGCATGCACGGTGAGCTAACTTAATTTCTCCGCAATTTGCGCAGGTTCCTAATCCCGGAACTTTAGCTTTATAATGAGTTCTTCTTTTATCTCTTCTGCTTTTAGACCATTTACGTTTAGGATTTGGCATCGTTGACCTATACTATTTAATTATTATTTAATTTATTTTTTAATTCATTTAAAGGCAGCCATCTTTCATCAAAAGGGATATCATTACAGCTGCACGGACCTTCATTCAAATCTTTACCGCATTTAGGGCACAAACCCTTGCAGTCTTCCTTGCATAGTTTTTTCATAGGTACGCTCAGCAGGGCAAAATCATGAAGCTCCGGAGCAATATTTATCCTATCGGTTTCAGCGGGAAGATATACAAAATCAGGGGAATCATCATCCTCGCCGGTTCTGCTGCTTCCTAAAACATAAACCATCTTAAAACTATTTGTAAGGGCAGAATTATATGAAACATCGCATCTATCGCACTCAAACTGAGCATTTATAGTAAAACAGGCATCAATAAACACCTGATGAATCATTTTCTGCAACCTAATTTTTACATTAAAATTGCCATAAAATGGATGTTCTAAATCTAATTTCGTAACCGGCTCTTCAAACTCAAAATCGTACTCGCCATCGCTTAAACCGGCTATTTTTATTATTACCTTTTCCATTTTTTAAAAAAATTAAGTAAAAACGATTTCAAATATAGGCATACTTAGGTAAATAATCAATATTTTTTGCCGGGTTATTCCTTTCCTGTAATATATATTATTTATCTGAGATATTGTAAAATAAATAATCATTGCCCCTCGCCTACCTCGGGCAGGCCTGTTATGTTAAAAATCAAGTAAAGGGCAGCTGCAAAAAAATTTACTGAGAAGTGTTTTTATAATTACATTGGAAATATTCAATTGATAATGAACAAAGACCGTTCAGGGGTTATTCTTCTGTTTCCTCAGAAATTGCTTTACTGCCTGCTAAAGAAAATTTGGGGCTGGTTTTTATGTTATAGAATAGAAAGAATATTGAAATAAGCCCTTCAATAAAGACATCAATATAAAATAAGATTGCAGAATCAAACATCCTTATTGTTATCATACCCACTTTCAATGCTGTTATTAGCTGACTTAAGCTTAAAAGGACAAAATATAAATTCACCTTCCCTGATTCAAAGATATTCCTGGTCATTAAGACTAATACATTATATGCTACCAAAATTATAACAAAGAAGGAGCTTCCAATTATTATCTGGCGACCGCCAACTGACTTTGACTGAAAAAAAACATTAAAAGCATATAAAACGGCAAGAGAAAATAGTAAGATATAAAGACCAATCTGATATTTAGTAAAATTTTTCTTCTTTATATAATAAGTCGTTATTATTAGTGTTAGGATATTGTATATATAACTACAAATGTTTGTATCAAAGCCAACTAAATAGTTCAGGGGTAGAATAATTGGGTCTGCAATTCCAGATAGCAAGAAAAATAGGAATAGTCCATTTTTATACTGCCTGGCAGGTATCAGCAGCCCAATTATTAAATTAAATATTAGAATATAACTAACGATAGACATATATTACAGACACCATGGTGGACAGAGTACGCCATTTACTATCAGTTCATTTATTCCCGACATATAGTTCTTTATAATTGTTGACATTGCTTATTACAAGTATAGTATGTTTACCATAAATATTCCAGCACTTTCCGTAATTGCAGAAACTCATTCCAAAACTAATTTTGGTTAAAATAATTTTAGGTTTCCGGCAAACGTACGGGCCGTAGTATGAACAAATACTATCCAGGGGGTTATTCTTCTGTTTCCTCAGAAATTGCTTTACTGCCTGCTAAAGAAAATTTGGGACTGTTTTTTATGTTATAGAATAGGAAAAATATTGAAATTATAGCTTCAATAAAGTAGGAGATAAAGAAGACTGTGACGAAATCAAACATTCTTAGGGTTAAAAGGCCAATTCTTACTATTGTTATTATTTGACTTAAACTTAAGAGGACAAAATATAAATTTATCTTTCCTGTTTCAAAGATGTTTCTGGTCATTAAAACTAATATATTATACGTCACCGGAAGCAAAACAAAGAACTGACTTCCAATTATTATCTGGCGGCCGCCAACTGACTTTGACTGAAAAAAAATATTGAAAGCATATAAAACGGCAAGAGAAAATAGTAAGATGTAAGAACCAATCTGATACTTAGTAAAATTTCCCTTCTTTATATAATAAGTCGTGATTATTAGTGTTAGGATAAAATATATATACACCCCAATATTAGGATCAAAGCCAACTAAATAGCGCAGAGAAAAAGTAATTGGATCAGCAATTCCAGATACCAGAAAAAATAGGAATAATCCGTTTTTATACTGCCTGATTGGTATCAGAAGCCCAATTATAATATTAAACAGAGTTACGAACAAAGCAATAGTCATATATCAAAGGCACCATGGTGGGCAAAGTACACTATTTTCCATAAATTCATTTATTTTCGGCATATGATTCTTTATAATTGTTGAAATTGCTTATTGCAAGTATAGTATGTTTATCATAAAAATTCCAGCACTTTCCGCAATTGCATAAGCTCATTCCAAAAATAGTTTTTGTTAAAATAATTTTATATTTTAGGTTTCCGGCAAGCGTACGGGCCGTAGAATGAGCAAAGACTGTCGAGGGGGTTATTCTTCTGTTTCCTCAGAAATTGCTTTACTGTCTGCTAAAGAAAATTTAGGGCTGGTTTTTATGTTATAGAATAAAAAGAATATTGAAATTATATCTTCAACAAAATATGCTATATTATGAAATACAGCAAAATATACCAGTCGCA
>JAUZPC010000101.1 GCA_030706105.1 Bacteroidota bacterium
AGATATCAGCAACTAAAGCATTCCCTGCCCCGTTTATTGCACCACCTCCTAATCCTATCAGAAATATGGAAAGTTGCAGCATTGCATAACTTCTTCCTAAAGCAAGTCCTTCAAAACCAATTAGCACCATAGCACTACAGATTATGAGCATATACTTGTAACCATATTTATCAACCAAAGGACCAAAAAAGAGGGATCCGATTATTAGCCCTATAGGCAAGAATGTAACGAGGGCGCCGGTCTGTATGTCATTAAGGTTAAATGTTTTAACTACATTTGGCAATATAGAGCCGAGTGAAGTCAGAACAATTCCAAATAAAAGCAGTCCCATGCAGGAAGCCGCAAAAACAAGTTTTCTATTATACATAAATTATAACTTTAATATTTTTTAATAATTTTTCTAATCTTTCCCAAACAAAAATACATGCAATACATATTATCTTTGTATATAGTTAAAGACCAATCTGATTACAATATGTTATCCTTTGCCAGATATCCGGCGCCGTACAACCCGGCTTCGCTGCCAATCTCCGATGGCAAGAATTTTACCTGCGTAATTGAGATTGGTTGAGCCCACTTTTTAGCTTCATTATAAATTTCATTAATAAATTTAACTGCCGGACCAAAAACGCCACCTCCAAAGATGATCACTTCCGGATTAAATAAACTTACAAAATTAGCCGCTGCCATCCCCCAAAATTCAATGGCTATTTTAATGGTTTTAACAGCAGCTTCGTCATTCAACTCGTATGCTTCAAAAACGTCATGTGAGGTTACCGCATCAATTGACTTATTCTTTAACGTTATACTCTCCGGCAAGTCTGCAAGAACCTCTTTAGCTACCCTTGCAATGCCATCGCCCGAGGCATGATATTCAAAACACCCGTAATTAATGTACTTTGCATAAAATGGACGGTCTAAAGCCATCCACCCTGTTGCGCCTGCAATATCATTTGCACCTCTAAGAATTTTGCCATCAATAAGTATTCCTGCACCAATTCCTGTACCTACGGCCATAAAAATAGCATTCTTTATATTCTTAGCGCTCCCCTGCCAAACTTCGCCAAGAATATAACAAGCTCTGTCACTATCTATTTTAATTTTAATATCTTGAGGTACACAAGATTTAAGTCTTTCTAATAGAGGATAGTTGTCCCAACCGTTTATGTTGGGAGCCCAAACACAGCCGGTTTTAGAATAATAAATTCCGGGGATAGAAACGCCGATCCCCGTAATATTTAGTTTATTTTCGCTTGAATAGAATAGTAATTTTTTTATTAAATCAATAATAATATTGCCGGCATCATCGCCGCCTTTTCCATCAAGATAAATTTTTTCTTTACGTTCCAGCTTATCATTATGGAAAACTGCACCAGCTATTTTTGTACCGCCTATATCAATACCGATTAAGGCCATTTAAACCTCCTTATACTTTTTTATTTATAGCAAAAAGTAACAAATTATTCTTTGCGCTCTATTTTTTGCGGAAACATTTTATCCAATATTTTTGTTATAAAGAAAAACAAAAACATAAAGGCTAAGACACCGCCCATACCTTTACAGGTAATGATAAAAGCATTCCAAAAATTATCTTTAATTGAGCTCTCTTTAACAGGAGTCTCAACTTTAACATCAGCAACTTTTTCTTTAGCTTTGTTTGTATCGCTTACAGCAGCTACAGACTGTTGCTCGATTTTCTTTTCAGTTTTAATTTTACTGGCAACGGCAGCCTTATTTTGCGCATTTACAGAAAAAGTAAAAGCCAGAATGACAGTAAAAAATAATAATAAATATTTCATAATTTCATAATCCTTAAAATATGTTGTTAGAATAATCTATTTAACTAATGATAAAATAATACCTCCTGCAATAACAGATCCGATCTGACCTGACACGTTTGCACTAACAGCATGCATCAATAGAAAGTTAAATTGATCTTCTTTCTGTCCCATATTATGAATTACTCTGGCTGACATGGGGAATGCAGAAATACCTGCTGCCCCAATCATAGGATTTATTTTTTTCTTAAAAAATACATTTAATATCTTTGCAAAAATGACACCTCCTGCGGAATCAAATATAAAAGCTACCAAACCTAATGCTATAATAATAAGAGTATTAATATTTAAGAATTTATCGGCAGTCATTGTATAAGCAATTGCTATTCCTAAAAGTATAGTCACTAAACTTGCTAATTCATTTTGTGCAGTCTGTGAAAGTTTATTTAAGACACCGCACTCTCTAATTAAATTACCAAACATCAAAAAGCCGATAAGAGCAACAGAAGAAGGCGCAACAATACCGGCAACAATTGTAACAACAATAGGGAAAAGAATTAAAGTTGTTCTGGAAACACTATGGGCAGTAGCCTCCATTCTAATTAATCTTTCCTTTTTTGTAGTCAATGCCCTAATAACCGGCGGCTGAATAATTGGAACTAAAGACATATAAGAATATGCTGCTATAGAAATAGGACCAAGTAAGTCTTTTGCAAATTTAGTAGCTACGTAAATTGAAGTAGGGCCGTCTGCAGCACCTATAATACCAATTGACGCGGCTTGTCTTAAATTAAAGCCAAATAAAGTGGCAAGCATCATTGTAAAAAAGATACCAAACTGAGCCGCACCTCCAAATAATAGTAATTTCGGATTCTTAAATAATGGTGAGAAATCAATCATAGCACCAACGGCAATAAATATCAGTAAAGGTAAAATATCCGTCATAATACCGGCGTTGAATAGGATGGTTAAAGCACCCCCCTCTTCAACAGCGGCAGAAAGAGGAATATTTGCCATGATAGCCCCAAAGCCAATTGGTAATAGAAGAGCCGGCTCATATTCTTTGGCAATTGCCAAATATATTAATAGCCCGCCTATACCCAGCATTACAGCCTGCTGCCAGGAAATGGAGGTTAAACCAACAAGTAGTTCCATAATTGTAGCTCCGTATTTGTTTTATAATATAGTTCTGAATTAATATAAGATAAGTATTTATTTACTTTCAAAATTGACTTTGAAAGGTTGTAGGCTCTTTTTAAGGGACTTTTTGCTGAAACTAATATCATTTGATACAATAAAACAGAGATTATTTAATAAGTCTAAATTAGTGAAAAATAAATTACAAAAGAAAGAAAAAATCTAAAAAATAGTAAATATTTTTTAAGAAGAAGCCGTTATTAAGCGAATTGATTAACTTATTAAAAGAGTTTTTGGTAATCTTCAGCTACATCAATATCTTCAATTGTGGATGAAGTATTGCATGGAAAATATTTTTTTTTGAAATGCCCCAATTGAATAATCTGCTTTAAATTTTTGCCGGCCAGGGCAAATTCAATTTCCTTACAAATATTAGAATTAAAAATTACCGGATGCCCTTTCCTTTCCCCGTATATTGGCTGTATCCAATCATAATTAGGATCTATTTCTTCTTCAAAATGGCTATAGAAGGAAACAGGGATTTGAGGCTGATCCACAAAATGATACATAATCCAATCTGCTTTACTAATTGATTTAATTCCCATCTGTAATGATGTAAACATACCATTCATATAATCTTCGTTCACTATGAATTTAATTTTTTCAAGAGGTATATTCTCCACTTTTAGTTCAGACAGCACTTTTTCATTAACTATTTTACTTTCATGCCCCAATACTACTGTTACATTATCACATACGGTAAGCAGTTTAATTATAATACATGAAGTAAAGGTTAGATTATTATAAGAAAGCAGAGCCTTATTAGAACCCATCCTTTTAGAAAGTCCGGCTGCAATTAGTAATCCTGTAATCATAACATCATCATTAAATTATTTCAGAAAATAATTTAATGATGATGTTTTTCATCATGATAGCCTTGTAGCCATTCATGGAAAGCGGATTGGCATCTTTTACAAATGCTTCAGCAAAAGACTCAATTGCTTTGTTATTTTTCAAATCCAAACCGATTAAGTCCTTATTCCCCTTAACAGAGAAATAAGGTGCCGGAGCTACACCACCAAAGACCAAACTACCTTTCGTTATTTTTTTACCGTCAAGAACTAAGGAGGCAGCTAAACTGACTAAGGCAAAATCCCATGTTTCCCTTTCTTTAATCTTAATGTAATTCGACTTTAGATCCCTTGGTTGTGCAGGTATTCTTATCTTTGTTACTATGTCCCCTTTCTCTAAAATGGTTTCTTTTAAATAATTTGCAGATGGAAGGATATAAAAATCCTGAAGCGGAATTTCCTTTTCCCTGCCATTAGAAAATACTGATACAAAAGCCCCAAGAGAAATAAGAGCAGGAGCAAGATCTGAAGGATTTACAATAAAACAAGGTCCTCCATTCATTATACAATGGTATTTGTTAAAGCCATCAAAAGCAAAGCAGGTGTCCCCTCCTTTACGCAGGCAATTAAAATCACCTCTAAAATAATTACATCTGGGGCGCTGACATAAGTTCCCCCCAACTGTGCCAATGTTTCTTAATTGAGGAGAAGCTATCTGGCTTGCTGCCTGATGTAATACGTTATAATTTTTTTTAATAAATACATTATTAATAATCTCTGAAATAGACGTTAAAGCTCCAATATTTAACTCTCCTGAGGGCTCCTGATTAATATATTTCAGATCTTTTAGATATTTCAGATTTAGAATATTATCGGCTTTTATTATGTCCTCTTTTAAAAGTCCCAGAAGATCAGTCCCGCCGGCATTTAGAAAATTCAGTTCATTTTTATTTGCTAAAAATGCAGAAGCGGCACTTAGACTTAGGGGATATACATAACTTTTAAATTTCATTGTAATTCCTTTTAATACAATAGATTATTTTGAAACATATAAAGCGATTAATACTTTATCCGGTGTAATAGGCAGTGACTTAATTCTAACACCTAAAGCATTATTTACTGCATTAGCAATGGCAGCCGCAGTTGGAATAATTGCCGGTTCTCCAACTCCTTTTACTCCCGTATTGCTTATCATTGGATCATAATCACTGGCAATTTCAATTACAATTTCCGGTATATCCATCATTGTAGGGATTTTATATGTGTGAAGGTTAGTGGTTAAAACCTTTCCAAAATTTTCATCAATAATTCTTTCTTCCATCAAAGCATAGCCGAGCCCCATAATGATTCCGCCTCGAATTTGGTTATCAAGCGTTAATTTATTTAATACCCTTCCAATATCATACGAAGCAGAAATTTTTAGTACTGTCACTTTTCCGGTTAGAGTATCCACTTCAACTTTTGCAAATTGAGCCCCAAACGTATTTATTGCATATCCCTTAGGATTTTCATTTCTGGAGCCTTTAATCAGCAAATCTTGTTCATTCAAATGACCGGCTATTTCTGATAAGGATACTTTTTTTGAACCATCACTATTTACGCAGAATCCATTAGAATATTTAATTGAATTCTTCTCTTCATCAAATAATATTGCAGCCGTATCCATTAGTTTTTCTTTTAGCCTTTCAGCAGCATCCCTAACAGCGGGTGAAACAGATGGTGCGGTCATACTTCCGCCGCTTACAGGCGCATAAGGACATAGCTTAGTATCACCAATAACAACATTAAATCTCTCTATAGGTATTTGCAGCACTTCGCTTGCTACCATAGCTATAAAAGTATAAGTTCCGGTTCCTAAATCCTGGGTCCCCGAGTATATAGTAATATTGCCTTTTTTATCCAGTTTAATATTAGCGTGGGCAGGCGGTCCACCTCCGCCCCACCAAATCTGTGAGGCCATGCCAAGGCCAATTCTATTAACACTTTTTGAAGAACCCGCCGCTTTCCAGTCTTCCCAACCAATTAAGTCAGCAGCTTTTTTATATGCTTCTTTTAGCTTTTTTGAAGTATAAGGTTGATTTGATACGGGATCCACTTCAGTATAATTCTTAAGTCTGAATTCAAGCGGATTCATGTTTAATTTGGCAGCACATTCATCCATTAATGATTCCAGGCCAAATATTCCCTGCACATGCCCCGGAGCTCTAAATGCTCTTGCAGCACCTGCATTTGTCAATATGCTTTTTTCATTTACCAGCAGGTTAGGACATTTATACATTGTCTTTGCAGGCCACGATAATCCTGCTCCTTCAGGAAAGGCTCCGACAGTTCCCATAGAATTTAATTGCAGTGCAGTTAATAATCCCTCTTTTTTGATTCCGACTTTAAACTTTTGGATTGAATCAGGTCTGTTTCCTACGCAAAGATTCTGCTCTTTTCTGTCCATAACTACTTTGACAGGTTTTTTCAGCTCCCTTGAAACGATAGCTGCAGCAATGGTATATTTTCCTAAATCCAATTTACTGCCAAATCCCCCGCCCATATATTTCTTGATAACACGTACCTTTTCTTGTTCTATACCCAACGCATTTGCTGCTAATTCCCTTATCTGATACACCGCTTGTGTTGAGTCATAAATTACAAGCTCATCATTATCCCAATTTACAACACTGCAATGCGGCTCAGTAGGATTATGCAGCACTACCGAAGTTCTGAACTCGTCTTCAATAGTAAAATCGGCATCAGCAAATCCTGTCTCAATGTTTCCCCTTTTATACTCGCTGGGTTCAACTATATTGCCCCAATTATGAACTTTAATGTTTTTCTCCGTCGAGGCCTTCTCTGTATCAACAACAAATGGTAATTTTGCATATTCAATCGAAATAAGTTTAAGAGCTTCCTCGGCAATTTCTTCGCTTTCAGCAGCCACAAAAGCTACTTCATCCCCTTCATACCTTACAATAGGATCCAATAAAAAACTGGTTTCATAATACCATTTATATTTTGCCGTATTTTCGTACGTTAAAATATGCTTAACTCCTTTTAGCGCATTAGCTTTCGATAAATCAATTTTCAAAATCTTTGCACTTGGATAAGGGGATCTGAGGAATTTACCATACAATTGACCGGGCAGATTTATATCTGACGTGTAAGATGCAGTACCGCTTATCTTGTCAACCGCATCAATCCTTGATATCTCTTTACCAATAATTTTCAAAGTATCATTTTTACCCCATGTTTCCTGTTCCAACAATGACACTTCGCCAATAAACTCATGCTCTTTATTTTCAATATTAATAACGGATTTAATTAGTTTTCTTGTCATAATAAATCCTTATAGTTTATTTGATGCTTCAATAACAGAAGCTGAAATATTATGGTAAGCTCCGCACCGGCATAAATTACCGGACATTGCAGTTTTAATCTCATCCAATGATGGTTTTTTGTTATTAAGCAATAGCGCATATGCAGACATTACTTGTCCTGGTGTGCAAAACCCGCATTGCAAGCCGTCCATATCTTTAAAAGCCTTCCTAATGACCTCTCCTGCATGCATATCCCCAATTCCTTCAATAGTAAGAACATCTTTTCCCTCAATATCCATTGCAAGAATATGGCACGAGTATATCGCCTGCTTATTGATGATAACCGTACATCCCCCGCACTCGCCATTATTACAGGTTTTTTTAGTGCCTGTTAATCTCATATTTTTTCTTAAAACCTCTAAAAGAGTGTTATATGGATATATATCCGTACTTACATTCTTGCCATTTAAATTAAAATTGAGTTTAATTTTCTCGGAAATTTTAATTTTCTTCTGCAAAGATTTTGTAATTTTAGGAATTGATGGGTTCAGAACAACGGCACCGGCCACTGTGGCCCCAAATCCTTTTACGAATTTTCTTCTGGAGAACTTACCAGTTGAGTTATTTTCGGGCATGATATACCTATTTTTTTCCAGAACAAAAGTAATTTTTATTTGGAATAATATCAATAAGCTTTCTCAATAAAATAGATTATATAAGATTTGTGACAGGGAGCACCTAAATACGTTAGTTAACCGATGTTGTAACATTTGACGTTGTAACTTTCGTTTTACAATAATAACTTTACCATAGTTAAAATAATTATTATGAAAGGAACTTAAAATGAACTCTAATAACTTAAATCAAATTTGGAATATAGATCCGGCACACTCAAGAATACAATTTTCTGTAAGACATATGGTTATTTCTGAAGTAATAGGAAATTTTAAGGTCTTTGATCTTAAAATGAAATCCTCTGAGGAAGATTTCTCGGAATCAGAAATTGAATTTAATATTGATGTAAACAGTATCGATACCGGGATTCCGGACAGAGATGCTCATCTAAAATCAGACGATTTCTTTGGTGCCGATAAATATGAAACAATCAGTTTCAAGAGCAGTTCGTTAAAAAAGTTAAATGATGAGCAATATAAGCTAATAGGTAATTTGACCATAAGAAATATTACCAAGCCAATTGAACTTGATGTTGAACTGGGTGGAATTATTACCGACCCTTGGGGAAATGAAAGAGCCGGTTTTAGCATAAGAGGAACTATCAGCAGGTTTGATTATGATTTGAAATGGAACTCCTTAATTGAAACAGGCGGAGCCGTTGTTTCGAAAAATGTAAAAATTATTTGTGATGTTGAAGTAATTAAACAAAAATAAAAAAAGAATAAAAAGGAATCTTTATGAAAAATATATTTTTTGCACTCATTATCCTGGTGACCTCTTCGCTTTTTGCGCAAAATACATCCTGGACTATAGATAATGCACATAGTAAAGTTCAATTTTCAGTAACTCACCTGGTTATATCAGAAGTTACGGGCAATTTCAAGAAATTTGATGGTACTGTAACATCAAACGGAAACGACTTTACTAAAGGAAATATTGAGTTTTCAATTGATGTTAACAGTATAAATACGGAAAATGAACAACGCGATAATCATTTAAAATCAGATGATTTTTTTAATGCAGCAAAATTTCCAAAAATTA
>JAUZPC010000102.1 GCA_030706105.1 Bacteroidota bacterium
CCAATACTCTAACCTTTCAGAGAGTCGGTTTGCCTAAATTTCATAACCCATTAATTACTGCATTTACGGGAGGAATAAGCTATAGCACTGATGGTATTTTTATAATTCAAGGTGCGGATTATGTTACAATCGATGGAATTGATCTACACGAAAACGCTGCTAATACTACTGCACCGGCACTTATGGACTGGGGTTATGCAATAGTAAAATTAAGTGAAACAGACGGAAGCCAAAATATTAATATTAAAAATTGTACTGTTACACTTGCTAAATTAGATGCAGCTGGTGGTTATTCTACAGGTATTTATAGCGGAAATCATACTGCTGCGAGCACAACTCCTCTAACAATTACGGATGCAGCCGGAATAAATTCAAACATTAAAATCAATGGCTGCACCTTAACCGGGTGTTATTACCCAATTAGCATTAATGGCTTTACAACCTCATCAACTTTTTATGATACCGGTTTGGAAATAGGCACAACAACCGGTAATACCATAAAAGATTTTGGAGGTGGCGGGAATGGGGCTTACGGAATTGCAGTAAATGGGCAAAGTGCTCCAAAGATTGAAAATAATTCCGTGACCGGGGGAGCAAATACAACCAATACTGTTAATGGAATTTTTGTTCAAGGTTCCTGCAACGGAAATATTACCATCAATTCAAATACTGATTCAGTTTCAGGTTATACCAGTGGTTTTATTTATGCCATAGCCAATGAGGCAAGTCAATCTGCAACTGTTAATATTACAAATAACACAATAAAGTGTAATTTTTCTAATGCAACGACTGGAACTTTTAGAGGTATCTATAACGCAAATTCACCGAGTGGAACCACTGTTAATATCACCGGCAATACTATACAAAATATAAAATACGGCACCCTTTCAGGAACAGGTTCCGGAGGAGTACAGGCAATTGTTTTTTGGGGTAACAGCTTAGGAGATGCAAATATTAGCAATAATATTATAACAAATAACGCAATGTTGGGGCAAGATAACGGCACATTTTATGGTATTTTTATTCAGTCTGGTGGTGCCATAACAGTAAATAGTAATCAAATTTTTAACAATTCAATTAGTGGTGCCGGAAATCTTGGAACTTTTTATGGCATATATACCTCCAGCAGCAATGGCAATATAACTTATAATGGGAATTCTATTTATACTAATCAAATCTATCGTAATGCTCAAAAAACAAAGTCATCAGGAACAGGTAACATTTATGGTTTTTATGTGCAATTTTCTAACGGGAGCAAGACCTTTTCAAACAATATAATTTATGGACTTGCCTCTGGTTACACCGGTTCGACTTATGGCATCTACTCTTATGATGCTAATGGTTACGGCACTAATATAACCGCTGTTGGAAACAATATTTATGATTTAAGTTCAAGTACAGGTCTGGTTTATGGAATATATATCGGCAGTGTATCTGCTTCAACTAATAATAAGAATATATATAATAATTTCATTTCGGATTTAAAAACTACCGGGACCAATAATATTAATGCGATAAATGGTCTTTATTTAGTTCCTGCAGCTAATAATACTGTAAACTGTTTCTTTAATACAGTTTATCTCAATGCCACTTCAGCAGGAACAGATTTTGGCTCCAGCGGGATATTTGTTGATGCAACATCGGGTAGTGTGGATTTAAGAAATAACATTATTGTCAATAAATCTACTGCTAAAGGTGCAGGCTTTACTGCTGCATACAGAAGAGGTGGTACAGATTTAACCAACTATGCTTCCACATCTAACAATAATCTATTCTACGCAGGCACCCCAAGCGCAGCCAACCTTATATTTTATGACGGAACTAACAGCGACCAGACATTAGCTGCTTTCCAATCAAGAATGGCAACCAGGGATGCAAATTCTGTTACAGAAGATGTACCATTTGTAAACATTTCAAATGCACCTTATGATTTGCACATAAATACCGGAATCTCTACAGTAGTCAAAAGTGGAGGTATTGCCGTTACTTCCCCGTTTGCAGTAACAACAGATTATGATGGTGATACAAGAATGGATCCTCCTGATATTGGAGCTGACGAATTTTATGTACCTACCGCACAGGCAACTGATGTAATTCTAACTCAAATTGATAATAACATCAAGATTGACTGGACAAACGGAAGTGGGTCTAATAGAGCTGTATTTATAAGCCAAACAGCTTCAGGCTCCCCTGTTCCGGTGAACGGTCCTTCATATACAGCTAATAAAGTTTATGGCGCCGGCACTCAGATTGGTTCATCAGGATGGTATTGCGTTTACAATGGTTCCGGCAGCACAGTAACTGTTTCAAATATATCTGTTGCAACCTATAGAGTAATGGTATGTGAATACAATGGAACAGGAAGCGGCAGCAGTTATAATGTAAACACGGCAACCAATAACCCGCAAAATATTACTATTACTACTATTAAAAACAATTGCTTGTCATTTGACGGGAAAGACGATTATGTATCCATTCCGGCAAATACAACTTGGTCATTTACAGATTTTACAGTTGAATGGTGGCAGTGTGAAATTGATACTAATCTGTATCCAAGAATCTTTTCTTTAGATGGAAATATTTTTGGTGTAAGTATTGAAAAGGGCAATGAATTTTATTGTTGGATAAATAATAAAAATAGCGGTATTATTACAATTAACTCTTACAAAAACCAGTGGGTTCATTTTGCTATTACCCGTTCAGATACAACTGCCAAAATATATAGGAATGGAATACAAATCGGTACTTTTGGGAATGGAGATTCTATTTCTTCAACTAAACCTTTGTTATTAGGAAAAAAGGCATCGTCATCTGAATTCTTTGGCGGGAATTTGGATGAGATTCGTTTTTGGAGTGTTGCCCGTAGTCAAGTAGAAATACAAGCAAATATGAACAATTCGCTTACAGGAAGTGAAACCGGTTTAGTTGCATATTATAAATTAGACCAAGGGACGGCAGGAGGTTCAAATCCTACCGTTACAACATTAAATGATGCTACTGACAACGGTCATAATGGAACTTTAACTAATTTCGCTTTAACAGGAAGTACTTCTAATTGGGTACCATATATGTTTATTTTCGGTGATGGAACCCAAACTAATCCTTATTTAATTGCTAATTTGGATCACCTTTTATGGATTTCTGAAAATAGTGCCAGATGGAGTTCTTATTACAAGCAGACTGATAATATTGATGCTTCAAGCACATCAACATGGAATGGCGGCGCTGGCTGGTTACCGATTGGAAACAGCACTACTCAATTCACGGGTAATTATGATGGTAATGGTAAAACTATTTCCGGTTTGTATATCAACCGAGGAGGCAATTATGTTGGTCTATTTGGTTATACTGAGACGCCTTGTAGTATCACAAGCCTTGGTATAGTGAATGTTAATATTATTGGTAGTGCAGCATACCTTGGTGCCTTGGTTGGACTCCCTGCCAATAGCAATATAAATAAATGTTACTCTACAGGAACTGTGACAGGACTTTCTAATGTTGGTGGACTTATTGGGCATTCACATTTGGGCAGCATTTCCAACTGTTATTCAAGAGCTGTGGTAATCGGAAATAGTGGAAGTAGTTATCTTGGTGGACTTATCGGATATATGAATGGTGGAACTGCTGACTATGTCTATTCGACCGGTTCGGTAACAGGAACAAGTTTTACTGGTGGGCTTGTCGGGCAAAAAAGTGGCACTGTTACTCTCTCTTTCTGGGATACTCAAACCTCGGGACAATCTACCAGTAGTGGCGGATTAGGGGAAACCACAGCAGAAATGAAAACGTTAGCCACTTTCACCGGTTGGGATAATGCAATTTGGAATATGGATGCGGGAATAAATGACGGCTATCCGTATTTAGATTGGCAAAACACGGGTGGTACACCTCTTCCTGTTGAGCTCAGTTCTTTCACTGCAACTGTTGTAAATAGAAAAGTTACTCTTAAGTGGCAGACAGCTACAGAAGTAAGCAATCACGGATTCAATGTTGAATTGAAAAAAGAGAATAATGAATGGAAACAAATTGGATTTGTTAAAGGAAACGGTAATAGCAATTCATCGAAATCTTATTCTTTTGTTGATACCAATCCTCCAAGCGGCAAAGCTATATACAGGCTAAAACAAATTGACACCGACGGAAAATTTGAATACAGCAAAGAGATTGAAGTAAATACCGGATTACCTAAAACGTATGAACTAAGCAATAACTACCCTAATCCGTTTAATCCTTCAACACGCATAAATGTTTCACTGCCTGAAGATCAAGTAGTTAAACTGTGTGTATATAATATTCTTGGAGAAAAAGTAGCTACCTTGATAAATAGAAAAATGGAAGCCGGAGTACATGAAATAAACTTTAATGCAGCTAACCTTGCAAGCGGCATTTACATTTACAAGATTGAAGCAGGAAAATTCACACAGACTAAGAAGATGATGCTGATTAAATAGTAATCAGTAATCAGTAAATAGTTTCAATTTAATAAATTTGCTCTAATACCGTAGGTGTGGTATGCTAATAGAATAACAGCTCAAAAGCAAAAAGAACCCCTGAGGAGTTGTATTTTTGGTTTTGTGTTTTAAATTTCTATTAACATGCCGTTCCCACGGGAATGATAATCCATTTTATAATCTTTTTCTATTAGCAAAACGCTCCTCCCGGGCTAAAACTTTAAAATTAGATAGTGAAAGAGTTTGTCGTTACATTTTAAATTATATTCCTTCGCCTTGCACTACCAAGGGTTATGATTTAGTTACCTAAGAGTAGGGGTAATAAAAATATGTAAACATTTTTTAGGACCTGACAGTCAGTGAAAAGGTATCCTGTCCAGTAAGACAGGTGGACAAGCCAACATGAAGTTATCAGAAGTAGTAGTTGCTGCTGTTATAAATAGCAGCTTATTTAGTGAGCATTAAAACTCTCCCTGTTTCCCTTGACAAGTATAATAATGTGTGAAAATTAGTAAGCACGGTAAGGGCAATTAGAGTAATTATTTAGATAAAGTAAATACAATGTAATTTATTATTAATCGGCAAGCCGATGCTTTTTATTTTACTTTCAAGCTGTTATTTCTATTCCGTAGTTTCTACTTTTTTTGGCACCGGAGTAAGAGTGGCATTAACTGATTCAGGGAAAATATAGAAATGTGAACCGCTCAAATAATCGACAATAAAGCCGGGTAAAAATCCATTAAAAACATTTAACCATAACCAGGAAGACAACTTTTTGGTCGTTTGTATTTCGTAAGGTTCGTAACCCGGGAGCTCAAATTTAATTACATGGTTAATCCCTCTTTCAATATTAACAATCTGCGGAGTCGTACCAAATTTTTTTCCGTCAATTACTAACTTTGCATTTGGAGGATTGGAGTTTATTGTTATTTCCTGTGTAGGAGTATTAAATACTGTAGAACATGAGCACAATAATACTGAGCAGAGTAATATAATTACAAAATTTATTTTTTCCATTTTACTTTGTCTGGTTTTTACTTCATTATCGAATAAAAATACTGATAATTAAGTGTCAGATATTCATATTCCAATTGCTTAGCATTTAGAATGTTAAATGTTCTTAAATTTGGGAGTAATCCTAAAATAACCATATATTTTTTACCCCTTAAACATACCTTTTTTTTGTCATCTAATAATTTTAGATTTTTAGGTTAAGTAATTGTATTTTTCTACTTTTGACGATTTTATCCCTGTTTCTATCTCTTGTTAAGTGCATCTTTTATTTCCCCTGTTTCTTCAAAGATTTCACCTAATATTTTACCGTCAATAAGTGTATTTTTTCATTATTTCAGGATTGTTATGCAAAATCAGTTTACTAAATTTTTCATACTGACAGTATTTATATTACTGCCTTTGGTAAATATACTTCCGCAAGATGAAGTATATTATAGCTCCCTTTCAACTTCAAGCTCAACTTTTGTAAGCGATCTTCAGTCCAGGATCAGGATTCCCTATACAAAAAGAAGTTATACGGAATACAGGGATTTAATGATTCCTAATTACGAATCATATCCTGTAAACTCTACACAACGCGGGATAAAATGTGTATATTCGGGCTATGAGCTGATTTATACTCCCCCATTTGCTTTTGGAACCATTTTCAGCCGCGAGCATACTTACTGCCAAAGCTGGTGGGATGTAAGTTCTACCTCCAATCCTTATTATTCAGATTTTCATCATTTGTTTCCAACTCAGCAGCCAAATGCCAACAGTTTAAGAAGCAACCATCCTTTAGGCACTGTGGTTACTCCAACAACAGTATTTTTAGAATGTAAACTTGGAACAAATGCAGCAGGACAGGTTATGTATGAACCTCGCGATGCTCATAAAGGCGACGCTGCAAGAGCAATGATTTATATGGAAGTTAGATATGACCACGATGGAACTTACGGTAACTGGAATTTCAAATGGTTAAATGAAGTTAAGCTGCCAAGTCTTCCACAGCCTGAAGCTCCTCAAGACCTGAACACTCTGTTGACATGGGCTAAACAGGATCCGCCTGACAGATGGGAAGTTGAAAGAAATAACTACATAGCAACTTTACAGCAGAATAGAAATCCTTTTGTAGATCATCCTGAGTATCTAAATTATATAAAAATCTATGATTTAACAAAATTAAATCCGGTTTACAGCACCGAACCTGCAAACCAGGTAACAAATTTTACATCAACTGCTAGTTCCAGTAATAACAGCATAACCATAAACTGGACAAATCCGACAACAGGGCAACTACCTTCCGGTTATCTTGTGTTGGCTTATGACACTAACAATTATTTTATTCCAATAGATGGTGAGGTTTATGCAGACAATACAACCTTTACTAATCATCGTGCAATAGTAAATATTCCTTACTCAAATGTACAGAGTTATACATTTAATAATTTGGCATTAAATACAAATTATTATTTTACCATATTTCCATATAACGGCAACGACACACTTAGGAATTACAAACTTTATCCTTTAACCCGCACAAACGATACTACCGGCAGCGTTGTACCGGTTGAATTGACTTCGTTTACAGCTTCACAGGATAAGGGTTCAATTAATCTGCAATGGCAGACCGCAACTGAACTAAACAATAACGGTTTCTATATTGAAAAAGGTTCTGAAAAAAATGCAAATGGTGAAATAATTTTTAACAGAATCGGTTTTGTTAAAGGAAATGGGAGCTCAACTGTAAATCATTCTTACTCATTCACTGATAAATTAACCGGTATGGGTAAATATTATTACAGACTTAAACAAATAGATAATAATGGAACTTTTAAATATTCTCCAACGGTAGAAATTAATTATAAACAACTACTTAAGGGATATTATCTTGACCAGAATTATCCAAATCCATTTAACCCTACGACTAACATAAATTTTACTTTGGCTAATAATGAGTTTGTAACTCTTAAGATTTACGATTTATTAGGACGTGAAGTAAAAACTTTAATAAACGGTGTTACCACTGCAGGCGATCATTCTGTTCAGCTTAACGGAAATGACATGGTAAGCGGTGTTTATATCTATAAGATATCAGCCGGCAGTTTTAATGCAACAAGAAAACTGACTCTGATTAAGTAGGAGAGAAAGTTATAAAGTTTTTAAAGTTTGTAAAGTTATAAAGTTTATAAAGTTGTAAGTAAGAAAGTTCATTGAGTTGATTCTAACTCTCCCCCTGCCCCTCCCTTTCAAAGGGAGGGGAGGATGGGCAGAACAAGGGAATCTTCATGGAAAATGAAGGAAACAACAAACCGGTTACAATATATCCTGAGGCAAGGGAATATCATAAAGCATTTCTGTACTAACATTCATTTCTCCATTAATAATTTTTATATATTTCTGAATGATCTCACTGTTGAGAATTTCCACTATCGCATCAACTTCGCGTTCGTTTAGCCCTCCGCCAATTTTGTCTATATAATTAAGCTGTTTATCGATAAAGATATTTTTAGAATCATGTTTTTGTTGATAGTAAGGAACTGCCGTTATTCCTTTATATGCCCTTTTAGTGTTATATCTCAAAAATAAAATATAATTTTTATTGGGAATCAGTAATTTCTCAGTTTCATGACAAACTAAGGTCCGGTTTGCTTTTCCGTCAGATAAAGTTGCACAGGTAATATAAGGGGCAGCAGTTTCAAACGTGCTATTTGCCGGAAGTATAAACTTTTCCATTCTCGAATTTAAAATATTCCCCTGTTTAATTTCTAAATTGAATTTTCTTAATGAACTGCCAAAGGAGTTTACTTTTTCAATTATTTTTACATCATCTTCTGATTTTGGAAGCATTATTATATTAGATTTCCTATCCAAAATATATGAGTAATCGAAATTAATGTCTTCTTCTTCCCTACTCGAGCAAGTTATTTTCAGTAAGTGCTCTTCCAGTAAACTGTTTTTAACTGCTTTAATAATTACAAATTCTGACAAGACGCCACTGTCCTCAAATAATTCTTTATTGTCTTGAAACAGATGTATAGTTTCAAAGCTTACAATGTTAAGTAGAATATCCCTAAACTGTTTGAAGAACCCGCCACTAAAAAAACTCCTTGGAATTAAGAACACCATCTCGCCGCCTTCTTTTAATCTTAAAGCAGATTCATATAAGAACAAGAAATAAATATTAGGCTGCTCTGATAATTGCGGCAATACATCTTTTAGCTTTTGATCGTATTTAGTTATTTTATAATAAGGAGGATTTGAAATTACATAATCATAATATGCATATTTTAATATATCTTCATCATTTGCA
>JAUZPC010000103.1 GCA_030706105.1 Bacteroidota bacterium
TACTGTTACTGGTCCGGGCTGTGATGCCGGGGTTGTTTACATCAAAGATACAAATAAAGCTTTGGCCATGAAAACCGACTGCAACGGCAGATATGTTTATCTGAACCCTAAAGAAGGTACAAAAATAGCAGTTGCTGAATCTGCAAGAAATGTTGTTTGTTCCGGTGGTGTTCCGGTAGGCATTACAAACTGCCTCAATTTCGGTAATCCATACAAACCTGAAAATTATTGGCAGTTTACACAAGCCATTGAAGGGATGGGCGAGGCTTGCAGATTTTTTGAAACACCTGTTACCGGCGGAAACGTCAGCTTCTATAATGAATCTCCAAATGCCGCAGTTTATCCTACCCCTGTTATAGGAATGGTAGGCTTGATTGAAAACTCCGAAAATATTATGACTTCTTACTTTAAGAATGATAACGACCTTATATATGTACTTGGTGAAGATTTTGAAGAGCTGGGCGGCAGCGAATACCTAAAATTGATGTATGATAAAGTAGCAGGGAACTGCCCGAACATAAATCTTAAAAATGAAGGAAATCTTCAAAAAACTATTCTTAAATTAATTGATTCAAAGCTTGTCAACTCTGTTCATGATATCTCTGAAGGAGGTATTGCAGTAGCTTTAGCCGAATGTTGTATTATTAACAATGAAAAAAGAATTGGCGCTGCTGTAAACACTAAAATTAAAACCAGAGAAGATTTTTCTTTATTTTCAGAATCACAGTCCCGTGTAATTATAAGTATAAATAAAAGCAGTAAAATAAAATTTGAAGACATATTAAACGCTTCAGGTATTCCTTTTGAGATGATAGGAACAACCGGAGGCAGTCACTTAAAAGTAAACAATTCAATATTTGTTGAAATTGAAAAAATAAGTAACATTTATTACAACACAATTTCGAATATAATGAATGAGTAAGAAGAAGACTCCTTACAAAAAAAGTACAAAGAAAATTGATATTAACTCTGTAAAATCATTCGATTTTAAAGACTTTTTTAAATATTATTTCGGCAATTTATTTTTGCGGTTTGATACTGACCATATATTTCTTTCCGCAGGGGGCTTGGCTTTTTCTTTGTTCATTTGTATGATTCCTCTGGTTCTGATTATTTTCTCTGTCTTGGGAAATATTCTTGATTCAAGCAATATGCAGGCTCAAATAAATAATATGATTGACTCTGTTATTCCTTATTCTCAATATTCCAGTTATGTAAAAAAAATTCTTTTCTCCCGCATTGATGAAGTTGTTGAATATAAAACCGCTGCCGGAATAATCGGTATTTCGGGTATGCTGTTTGCAGCAAGCAGTTTATTTAGCGCCATGCGCACGGTCCTGAACAAAGTTTATGGAATTTTTGTTGATGTAAATTTCTTTTTGGCAAAGCTTTGGGATTTTGCACTGGTTTTTCTGGTAATTTTACTTTTCTTTATGATTACTATTTCGATGCCTATTTTTGAAATGCTCAGAAAATCGGCACTTGACATAAAGTATCTAAAATTTCTTCAGGGACCCTTTTTTGAGCATTTTTTATTTTCCGTAATTTCCCTGGTTACAATTTTCTTCCTGTTTGTAGTTTTATATATCACCGTCCCGCGTAAAAAGCTTGGCAAAAAAGCAGTCTTTTTAAGCGCTTTCTGGTCAGCTATCCTTTGGGAAGCTGCAAAACAGGCATTCGGTTATTATATTTATAATTTTGCTAATTTCGGAAAAATTTACGGCACTTATGCTTTGGTAGTAGTAATTGCTTTTTGGATTTATTACTCTGCCATTGTATTTATTATTGGTGCTGAAATTGGCTGGCTTTATTATTTACGGCACTTAAAACCTGCAAAAGAGATAAAAAAAGCCTGATTTTTGATAATTAATTGTAAAATTAATAGTCTAAGTGGTTTGTTTTAAATAAAAAAGTATTATATTTGTAGTTCTAAAATTTTTAGGCTAAGAAGCAAAGAACTAAGGAGTACCAAAAAATGTCAAGAAGATGTCAATTAACAGGAGTAGGACCTTTAACAGGAAATACTGTTTCGCATGCGCACAACCGTAGAAGAAGAAGATTCTTGCCAAATTTACAGAAAAAAAGAATTTGGGTTCAAGAACTGAATAGATTTATTACGCTTAAATTAACAGCCAGTGCTATTAAAACTATTAACAGAAATGGTACATCCGAAATTGCTAAATTAGTTGCTACCAATGTAATTAAAGCAAGATAATTTTTAGGTTTTACTTATTATATTAGTAAAAAAGCTGCCCTCAAAAGCAGCTTTTTTTGTTTTAAATTTCAATTGGCACTCTTTTTCACTCACACCCAATTCCCCTCACACAAATGTAAGATTCTTGTTTTTATAACTTACATAACATTTCTTTTTTTTGTAGGTTCTTTTCTCTATAAAAATTGTTATTTTTTAAATCTAAATAATTTGGAAAGAAAAACTTATGCAAATTTGTATTTTTGAAGGGATCTACTTTGATCGTCTTGAGCCCTTGGTTTTTCCGAGGCCTGTTTATAATCTTGTTTGCGGTATTCATTCTCTTAAAGATAAGATATTAAGAGCTTATCCGGGTGTACATCATTCTTTCCATTGCAGACCGTATATTGTTCCTTTTCTGCAAAACAAATACCCCCGGTTTGAGGTTAACACTATTACTGATGATGACTGCCTGTTTATTAATGGGGCAGTACTTGCTCATCAAAACCTCTCTCAAATTATACCCATAAGTGATACGACGAACAAACTTTATGTCAACAATGATACCATTATTGCTGCAAGAGTTTCGGGTAAAAAGCTTGAGGAAATTAAAGGCAATATGAACGACCTTTTAACCGAGTCCAATTTTGATGGACTTCCGGTTGAAAAAGTTGATGTTAAATGTATTGATTATGTTTGGGATTTAATTAATAACAACGGCAAAGAGCTGCTTAGTGACTATGCTTTTCTGGTACAGAACGAAAAAGAAAAAATTTTAGGCAAAGTTCACGAAGGCTCCCACTTGATTGAGAAAGATAACATCTTTATTGCTCCGGGTGCAGAAATTAAGCCGGGTGTAATTTTAGATGGCTCGCAGGGACCTATTTATATTGATAAAGACGCTGTCGTTTATCCGAATGCGGTTATTGAAGGTCCTGTTTATGTTGGGCAGAGTGCTCAGATAAAAAGCTGTGCAAGAATTTATGATAATGTAAGTATTGGCAAAGTATGTAAAGTAGGCGGTGAAGTAGAGTGTTCGGTTATTTTTCCTTATACTAATAAGCAGCATTCAGGATTCCTCGGGCATGCCTATATTGGCAGTTGGGTTAATCTTGGCGCTGATACTAACTGTAGCGACCTTAAAAATAATTATGGTATGGTTAAGATTTACGTTGGCGGAGAAATTGTTAACAGTAATTCTCAGTTCCTCGGTTTAATTATGGGGGATCATTCAAAAACAGCCATAAATAGTATGTTTAACACTGGTACTGTAGTAGGTTTTTCTTGTAATATTTTTGGCGCAGGATTCCCTGCAAAATATATTCCTTCATTCTCATGGGGCGGTAGTGATGCCATTACAACCTATGACCTTGAGCGTTCTATTGAAACCGCTAAAAGAGTGAAACTAAGAAGAAATAAAACCATGCTGGAATCCGAAGAAAAGCTTTTCCGCAAAATATTTGATTTGACTAAAAAAGAAAGAAGAAAAAGAGGGTATCCTTATTAAGATGACTATTTTGGAAGAGCATAAAATTAAAGATTTGTATTCCGGTGTTAGAGGAGTTGCTGTTAAAATTTTGAATCGTGTTGAAAGAACCGACTCTTATTTAGACCGGCTGCTTGACCAGGAAATGAGGTTCGCGGATCTAAATGGGCAGGACAAAGCTCTTTTGTTTGAAATTGTTCATGGCGTTATCAGATGGATGGGAAGACTTGACTGGATCCTTAACGGCTTTTATAAAGGTCAGTTCTCTAAGGCTATTCCTAATCTGAAAAACGGCCTCCGGGTAGCTCTTTACCAAATTATGTTTTTGGATAAAGTACCTGATTTTGCCGCGGTTAACGAAGCAGTTGAATTTGTTAAGAAATTACAGGGACAAAAACCCGCTGATTTAACCAATGCAATCCTTCGGAATATTATCAGAAATAAAGCGGGATTGAGATACCCAAATCCCGATGAAGATTTACCAGGCTACATTGCCGCTTTTTATTCCCATCCCTCATGGATGGTTAAAAGATATTTGAAAAGATTCAGCAGGGAAGATGTTGAAAAGCTTCTTGCTGCCAATAATGAAAAACCCGTTCACACATTAAAAATAAATCAAACGAAAACTGATCCGAAAGAGTTTAAAGAACTACTCAAGAGCGTAGGACTAAAATATGTGCAGGGTACTTATCTCGATGATTTTTTTAAATTACAGAACTTAACTAATATTACCTCCTGGGAATATTTTGCCAAAGGTTATTTTGATATTCAAGATGAGGCAGCCGGGATACCATGCCGCTTGCTTGATCCCAAACCCGGTATGAAAATATTAGATATCTGCGCTGCTCCCGGCGGCAAATCCTCTTACATTGCTTCCATTATTAAAGATGACGGACAGATTATTTCTCTTGATAAATTTGAAAGCCGGCTTAATATCTTTAAGAAAAACATTGAACGGTTAGGTTATACATCAATTACCTCACTGGCTGTTGATGCACTGGAATATGAGGAAACCGGCTTTGACAGAGTACTGGCAGATGTACCTTGTTCCGGTACCGGCACTCTCTCTAAGAAACCGGATATTAAATGGAAGAAAGAGCTGCTTGATATTAAGAAAATAACTGTTTTGCAGTATGAGCTGTTAAAGAAAGCCGCAACATTGGTTTCTGTTAATGGCGCAGTTGTGTACAGTACCTGCTCTATCGAACCGGAAGAAGATCAGGAAATAGTTCTTAAATTTTTGCAGGAACATCCAAATTTTGAATTAGAAAATGCTGCTGAGTATGTTCATCCTGATTTAGTAACTGCGGAGGGTTTTGTTTTAACGCTTCCGCATAAACATCATATGGATGGAGCTTTCTCTGCAAGATTAGTACGAAAAATATAAATAATAATTATTTTAAAATAAAAATATTAGAACCATGTTAGATAAATTTGCTGACGAACTTAAACAATTAAGATTAGATAAAAACTTAACACTGCAGCAGGTTGCTCAGTTTACAAGAATAGATATTAAATTTTTAGAAGCCATAGAAGAAGGTGACTTTTCTTTCCAGCCTGAATTATATATCAAAGCTTTCATTAAAGACTACATTAAAGCGCTTGACGAAGATCCTGTGCTTTATTTAAAGAAATTTGATTATGCAAAACAGGGCAAAGCATATGAAGAGCCAAAAAAACAAGAACCCGTAAAAAAATCTTATAGCCCCTTCCGTTCTCCTTTAAAGAAGGATGAAGAGGTTATACCCCCTGAATCATCCAGTGGAGTTTTGCCTTTTAAAAATGAACCGGAAGCTGAGCCGGAGCATGAAGAAGAGAATAACAACTATATTGAAACCCCGATTGAGTACCCAAACGTTACAAAGTCGGAACCTCCGAAAGCAAAAGTAAGTAAAACTTCTTTTAATGCAGTCTCAACAGGCCCTTCTCCTATTGAATATAATCCGGGTGGTTTTGATAAACAATGGATTATAATTGGCGGAATTGGCATTTGCTTTGTCGTTATTATCGGTATCTATTTTTTATTCTTTAAGGGTGATTCCAGAAAAATTGTAACGGAAACTTCTTATCAGCAGGAAGTGACCGAGAACTCAAACAGATATACGGAGCCTGAAAAAACAGCCCCCGCAGACAGTACTGCCGCTATTACTTCTGACAGTCTTGTTTTGGAAATTTCTACTACTGAAAAAACATGGCTTAGCTTACAGATGGACAGCACCCGGGCAAAAGACTTATCCCTGGCTCCTAATCAGCCCGTTAAGTTTTCAGCTAAGTACGTATATACTTTATTTACCAACAAAGCTAAATTATTAAACCTTACCTTAAACGGCAGAAAGCTGCAATATACAATGGGCAGTAACCGTGCTAAGTTTCAGGTTAATAAAGATGGTGTAACAAATATTAAGCTTTTTAACAAACCGGAAAATTCTTCAAATGTCCACTAATGTAATAAATAGGATTGAAGAACTAAGAAATTTAATTAGAGAAAATGATTACAAGTACTATGTTTTAGCCGAACCTGTAATCAGCGACTATGATTACGATCTCTTAGTTAAAGAACTTGAAGAGCTTGAGACTGATCACCCGGAACTTATTACTCCTGACTCTCCGACTCAAAGAGTCGGAAAAGAATTAGTTAAAGAGTTTAAATCCGTTGTTCATCGTTTCCCTATGCTTAGCCTGGCTAATACTTATGACGAAGGCGATTTACATGACTTTGACCGCAGGGTAAGAGAAGCTCTCCCATTAAACGAAGCCCCTGAATATGTTGTTGAATTGAAAATTGACGGTGCTTCAATTTCACTCACTTACAATAACGGGCTGCTTGTTAAAGCCGCCACAAGAGGTGATGGCTTTGCCGGTGAGGATATTATTTCAAATGCAAAAACTATTAAGTCTATTCCTTTAAAACTGAAAAAAGCTAAAACCGGAAAATACCGCCTTGATGATATTGAAGTCCGCGGTGAAATTTATATGAGAATTTCAGACTTTGAAAAACTCAACAAAGAAAGAGAAGAAAGCGGCGATAAGCTATTTGCTAATCCCCGAAACTCTGCCGCCGGCACTTTAAAATTACAGGATCCCAGAACGGTATCCAAACGTCGCCTTAATATGTTTGCATATTATCTTTTGAGTGCGGATGAAGAATTGCATTCACAGGAAGAAAATCTTTCTCTCCTGACCGAAACGGGCTTTACTGTTAATCCAAACCGCTTTTTATGCAAAAGTATTGATGAGGTAATTGAAAAATGCCGTATCCTGGAGAATTTAAGAGATTCTCTGCCTTATGAAATTGACGGTGCTGTTATAAAAGTGAATTCCATTAAGCATCAAAAAATTCTTGGTACCATTGCAAAATCTCCACGCTGGGCTGTGGCATATAAGTTTAAAGCAAAACAGGCAATTACAACGCTTAATAAAATTACCTGGCAGGTAGGCAGACAGGGAACTATTACCCCGGTAGCCGAACTTGAACCTGTATTCCTGGCCGGCAGCACTATTAGCAGAGCGACCCTGCATAACTTTGATGAGATTAAAAGGAAAAAAGTTAAAGAACATATTAAAGTTGTTATTGAAAAGGGCGGGGATGTAATTCCTAAAATTGTTGCCTCCATTGAAGACAAAATGGACAAGGATTTACCGGAGGTTCTCCCTCCTGATAAATGCCCTGAATGCGGCTCTCCGTTATTTAGACCGGAAAATGAAGTTGCCTTATATTGTGAAAACACCGAATGCCCTGCTCAAATTAAGGGCCGTCTTGAGCATTTTGCGCACAGAGGTGCCATGGATATTGAAGGCTTAGGTGAGGCTTTGGTTGACTTATTTGTTGAATTAGGCTTTCTGAAAACATATCCCGATATTTACGATCTTAAAGACAGAAAAGATGAACTAATAGAAATTGAAAGACTTGGCAAAAAAAGTGTTGAAAACCTGCTTGCCAGTATTGAAAAAAGTAAGCAGCAGCCATTTAACAAAGTGCTTTTCGGCCTGGGCATCAGATATGTGGGTGCAGGCGCCGCAAAAAAACTTGCAGGTCATTTCAAATCAATTGATGCTCTTATGAACGCCGATGAAGAGGAAATAAACTCAATTTATGAAATTGGCGAGAGCATTAGTAAAAGTGTTAAAAAGTTTTTTTCTAATCCACATAACTTGCACGTAATAAATCGGCTAAAAGAGCACGGACTTACTTTTGAGTCCGAAGCAACCGTAGTAAGTGAAAACTTTTTTAGCGGAAAAACTTTTGTCTTAACCGGCACTTTAAATTCACTTTCGCGCGAAGAGGCCTCAGATAAAATAACCGCTCTGGGCGGTAAAGCTACTTCAAGCGTGAGCAAGAAAACTGATTTTGTAATAGCCGGTGAAAATGCCGGTTCTAAACTCAGCAAAGCTGAGGCGCTTGGCGTTAAAATTTTGAATGAAGATGAGTTCTTAAAACTCATGGGAGAAATTACTTGAGCATTATAGATAATTTAAAAAATATTATTTCAAGTGGAATTATAAACAAAGAGCTTAAGAAAAAGGATAACGAACTAAAATCATTTGGCGGATCCTTTAAAAAATCTTTTAGTGTTTTTGTTATAATGCCTCTAAACGAAACTGATTTTCATCATAGTTTTGAGGTATTAAGATTTCTTGAACAAAACAAAAAACATTTAGTTATTTTTCTTAATGATTATAGGGTAAGTCTTTTACCCCAGTCGTTAAAATCAAAGGCATTCCCCTTTAATGCTAATGATATAAATAAAGTAAATCTGCCCAGTAAAGTATTGATGCAGAAAATACAGGAAAATAATTATAATGCCGTTGTTGATCTGAACAGGGAAGAAAATGTTCTGTTTGAATATATTTCATTTATAACAAAGGCACCGTTAAAAATTGGCTTTAAGAAAAACAATTCCGATAAATATTATAACTTTCAAATGATAAATAGTTCGGAAGATGCTGATGTTTCTTATAAAAATTTAGTAAATTGCCTACAAATGTTTTAGGAATAATTATGAACTTCGAAACCAAAAAAATTGATGATATTACTATTTTTAAGCTAA
>JAUZPC010000104.1 GCA_030706105.1 Bacteroidota bacterium
CATTTTGCCAGGTGAATGTGAGTGTACTATTATTCCAAGTTTTTCCTTTACAAATAGAGAGGTACTTAAAGGCTTTTTCCTTTCACTGCCTGATGTAGCTAGTCATTTTGACGTTGATAATAATGGCGTTTTTCATGTTGGTAATACAACAAATGATTTGTCACGTTTTATCATATCAAAGCCCGGATATTTAAGCCGTACGGTAGACCTTCCTATAGGTGCTGCTAAAAATCCTATTGAAATGTGGGCGGGAGATATTAATGAAGATGGCTGTATTAATATGTCAGATATAATTATAATGGGTTCGGGTTTTAATAGTGAATCGGGAAGTGGTAATTACAATAGTATTTGTGATTTTAATCAAGATCAGTGCATTAATTTATCCGATATTATGATTGTGGCTTCTAATTTTGGAAAAACCAGGAATGATTATCCGGTGTATAAGGCGATTTTATATTGAATCTAAATTACTTAAACTATATAGCTTTTATAATTCGATGCCGGGAGTAATCCCGGCTTTTCTATTTCCTCAAGAGCAATACGTTATTCTGGACAAAAATGTGCAGATGACTGACGGAAAGCAGTTAAAGGGAGATCCCGACTGGCCGGTCATTGTTAGCAGAAAAGTAAGGATATAAATTTAACTATTTGTTAACCATTTCGAAGTACAAATGCTATATTATAATTAAAGTGAGCAAATATTAGAAATAAAGTTATTGTCTGTATTGAAGACAATAACTTTATTTCTTGCAATAGGGTAGTATGGATAAAAGGCAGCCTCGATGGCCCTAAGCCTTATTAAGGGGGAATTTAAAATGGACAGAGTATTTTTGACCGGCGGAAGCGGATTTATAGGCAGCCATCTGGCAGAAGCGCTTTTAGCAAAAGGGCATGAAGTAACTATTTATGATATAAAGAAACCGGAGAACAGCAAAGCCCGGTATATTCAGGGTGATATAATGGACTACCGGCTTCTCAAATCTTCTATGAGTGGACATAATGCGGTATGCCACCTTGCTGCAATGGTTGGTGTGGTAGCATGTCTGAACGATGAAAAGGAAGTTTACCGTATTAACTATGACGGGGTGAAAAATATTATTAATGCCTGTAAAGAGGTAGGAGTAGAGAATCTGCTTTTTACATCATCCTCCGAAGTATATGGGGAGGGCGGCAGGTTCAGACAACTCGAAGAAAACATGGAGTTATCACCTATTACTCACTACGGCAAATCGAAGATGTATTCCGAACAGCTGTTAAAAAAATTTTCTGAAGAATCAGGAATAAAGGTTACGGTACTAAGGTATTGCAATATATACGGGAGCCGTCAAAGGAAAGAGTTTGTGATTTCAATATTTTTGGACAGGCTGCTTCAGGGTAAACCTATAAAAATATGTGGAGACGGCGAGCAAATAAGAAGCTTTACATATATAGACGATGCGGTTGACGGCACTATAAAAGCACTTTTCAGGAAAGAACCGGAGTTTGACATATTTAATATAGGTTCAAACCAAACGGTAAAAATTAATGAACTCGCGAGGAAAATTATTGAACTGAACCGTTCCGGTGAAGTGAAGTATGTATCTTTTGAAGATTTGGACAGGCGAAGCGAGTGTGAAATTCTTATAAGGGTTCCGTCAATTGAAAAAGCTAAAAATAAGCTGGGGTATATACCGTTAAGGACGCTGGATGAAGGCCTGGCTGTTACATATGATTACTACAGAAGTTCCAAATGTAAAGGACCTGTAATTGCTGTGATGGGTTAAGTTGCCCTGTTTTTAAGCAATTTCTGATATAAGTTTTATTATTTCTGCCGTACCGTTGGGAAGATGGAAATTATTCAAGTTTCTTATATAAGTTTCCCTGTTCTTGTAAAGGTCTTCAATTTCGGATAATAGACTGTCCCGGGTTAAATTATTTTCAGTTAACATCTTTCCAAGAGCAGTTCTTTCCATGAATTTGGCGGTCAACACTTGTTCTCCCCTGCTGGCAGAAGTAGATAACGGTATAAAAAGGCATACCTTCGTTAACGTTATAAGCTCAAATACCGAATTGGTCCCGGCACGAGATATCGCTATATCGGCAGCAGCAAGAATATGGGGCAGTTCTTCTCCTATAAATTCAAATTGTTTATACCCTGCTGTTCCTTCCAAATTATTATCAACATTTCCCTTTCCGCATATATGAACCACCTGAAAGCTTTTCAAAAGTTCGGGCAGGATGTTCCTTATGTTTTTATTAATGTTAAGCGAACCCAGGCTGCCGCCCATTACAAGAATAACAGGGGAGGATTCCGAAAAGCCGCATATTTTGCAGCCGAGTTCTTTACTTCCGTTTAAAAGCATTTTACGGATTGGAAGGCCGGTGTATACGGCTTTGCTTTGAGGAAGATTCCGTGTGGTTTCCTGAAATGCCGTACAAATTTTTTTAACAAACGGAAGGCATAGCTTGTTGGCAAGGCCTACCGAAATATCACCCTCATGGGTTATTGAAGGTATGCGGTTGAGCCATGCACCTATTATTACGGGTACAGCGACAAAACCACCCTTGGAAAATATCAAAACGGGTTTGATTTTCCTGATTAAGATAAACGATTGAATGATTCCAATAATAATATTAAAAGGATCTATGAAGTTTTTGAGGTCAAAGTAGCGTCTCAGTTTTCCGGTTCTGACTGAATGATACTTTATATTATGAGATGTTACTATACTGCGTTCAATGCCGTTACGGGAGCCTATGTAATGGATTTCGTACCCAATGCCGGACAATTCATCTACCAAAGCAAGGTTTGGCATTACATGGCCTGCTGTACCACCACCGGTTAATACAATTTTCATAGAGGACTCCTTTTTATAACAAGTGTCGATGAAAATTATAATTTTGTTTATATAAAAAATCAATAGGTTAAAGGATACCTTCGATGAAAAAATGGAGATTATAGTTAAAGAACGATTTGAAGGGAAGTTATATGATCATAATAAGCATATTAATAGTTTCATTTAACATATTATTGAACCATTGTGCCAGGCTCTTTAGTATTTAATAAAATTATATCTGAAAAGTTTTGTTTCAAAGCTTGAGTAAGAGCAAGTATTGTAAACTTTACTTTTTCCATATCTATAGTATCAATAGAATCTTTTGGTGAATGAATCTTTTGATGTATTGGTTTCTGACCAATTGTTAATGAAGGAATTCCGGCTTGCTCAAATGTAAAATGATCACTTATTCCACAAGCCATTTCTAGCTGTATCTTCTTGTTTCCCTTGTAAGACGTTAATATCTTTGTTGCTAGATTTTCTTTGCCATTAACTGTGAAAAATATTGGGTAATCATCGTCTTTGTTTGCAATTGTATCAATATTAATATTTGCGATAATTGACTTCTTTTCACTTTTATTTAACCTGCAAATATAGTTTCTCGAACCACTGAGAGACATTTCCTCTCCTCCAAAAAAAATAAATTCTACCTGGAAATCCTTTGAAACACTTTTAAATCTTCTCGCCACCTCTAACAGAGCTGCTACACCTGCTGCATTATCATTTGCACCAGGTGAACTTTTCGCACAATCATAATGTGCACTAATAACGATAATATTTGTTTCTTCAATTTTGTTTTGCCGCGAATATGCTATCAAGTTTCTACTATACCCAAGCACCTTATCTTCTGAAGGGAAAACATCCCAGAAAGTCTCCCTAGAAAGAACATTTTTTTGATTCGAATATGGGAATGTCTCCATTTCGGTTTCATATCCATATTTATCAAGCTGACTTTTTATAAAATCTGCTGCCTTTCGCTCTCCATCTGAACCAACACTTCTATTCTCAGTGCATAATTTTGCTATTGTATCATTTATTCTTTCTTCGTCTACTCGAAGTAATTTCTCAACATTTGAAGCAGGAGTGATATTTTCTTTATTTGGTGTTGTTGAATAAGCTGTATAAATAGCATTTCCAGTTTTACTTTGGTCACAGGAGGTAGTAAAGACTAATATTAAAATAGCAATCTGTATAAAAAGGATCTTTCTAAATCCAGTACTTATGATCTTTTCCTCCTTTATACTAATAATCCGAGTCAAATAAAATTTTCCACTGCCCATTAGACTGCTTTTGCCACACAAACAAATACAATCCTTCCATACCGCGTTGCCAATTTCCTATCTCATAAGCAAGGTCCGGTTGTACAAATACTATTGATACCGGATTAAAAGTAATCTTATCGGTAAGTTACTCTGTAAAACTGAATAATGACGATATTTCATCATGCCCCTAAATGCTTACCCCAATTAAATATAGTTTTTTAGTTACATTAATATTAGATGCCATCAGAACTCAATTTACTGTGGTTCCGGATATTGCCTGCAACTAATTATATATTACTGAATTTTTATTGCAAGTAGGTAAACTTCTGGTAATTAGTGTGTATTTTTTGTATAGAACGTCTCTCTGGAGTAAATAGACTATGCTAAATAAATCATACAGATACTAAAACTTATTTTAGAACATGTTAGACCAGAATAAGATAAACAAAATATTTTTAAAATTGAAAAGTACTCTCTTGTATAACAGATGGGAGCTACAGAATAATGTATAGGCACAGATATCCCAAAAGCGTCTATGCCAGTTGCTTTTGCAATTGTTTTCATTCTAAAAATATGGTAACCATTTGTAATAATCATTAATTTTAGGTTATCTTTACTGTTAATATTATCAATAATGCTTTTTGCACATTTGACACTCTGATATGAATTTAATGCCTTGTTATCCTTTATTATACGTTTCCTGTCAACGCCGTTCGTCACTAAATATTTTTCCATAACTTCAGCTTCTGAAAGTGTATCCCCAAGGCCTATTGAACCCGACACTATTACAATAGCATCAGAATCTTTCCTAATATATTCAAGAGCCTTATCCAATCTATGTAAAAGCACACGGGACGGTTCGCCTTTTACAACCTCTGCACCGGGAATTAGCACAAAATCGGCTTTAACATTACCATCATTCTTGAGTGCATTAAAAATTACCAGACATTCAATAACAGCAAAGGATATTGTTAAGATTATTATTAGCGATATTGTTGCAGTTTTGAGCACCCTGTTTTTTATAAAGAACACAATATTGTTTTTTTTGATAAGCATAATACCTGAATAAATCATACATACACCTGATGCCAATATAAACACCAGCGCTATATCAAAAGACCACAGCAGAATGCCGGTAGTCCATATAATAAAATAAATAACCATCATGATACCGGCAATTATTAAAAATTGTCCCATTAAATTTCGTATAATATGCTTTTTAGAAGCATTCATAATCAATACCCCAGATTTTCCGCATTTTGTTTTAAATAAAGTTTTATTGGTTTTATTATAAAACTGAATTATAACCATAGGTTAAACACCTTGTAAATTAATTGTAAACAATAAATATAAAAGTAAGCGAGCCAGATATATAGATTGTAAAAGAATTAACGGGATACGACTCCTTTATAAAATAAACAAGGTTTAAAATCTGGCATGGTTTTGTTATAATTGTCTAAAGATGGTACAAAGTGATTATTTGGAGGGGGAATGTGAAAATAAATAGTTTTCGGTTAATGTTAAGAGAATTTCAATATGATGACTATAAACTGTTCTCATCTGTATTTTCGAATGAGAAGATCATGGAATATGCTTATATGGACTGTATTACAGACGAAAACAAGATGAAAGAATACTTTAATAAAGTTCTAAATAATTGTGATACCATGGAGAATAAGAATTCCTATGAATTTGCTGTTTTTACATCAACTGATGAGGTATTTATCGGATTTGCAGATATCGAGATAAAGTACCATGGTGCTAAAGTAAAGAGTGGAGAAATAGGGTACTTTTTATTGCCTGATTATTGGGGAAAAGGATATGCAACTGAAATTGCAAAGAGACTTATAGAACTGTGTTTTAATGAATTGAAGATGCCAAAAGTTGTTGCAAGCTGTAATTCAAATAATTTTTCATCAGAAAATGTAATGAAGAAAGTGGGTATGGTTAAAGAAGGTGAATTCAGAAAAGAAAGATACAAAAACGGTAAATGGGATAATGAACTGAGGTATGGTATTTTAATAGAAGAATGGAATAAAGTAAGTGAGTTATGCACTACATTAATGAGTAGCAATACATACATGTAAGGGGTTCTTATGAAAAAAGTTGTTATTTATATAATTTTTTTGTCTTTAATTATTACAGCTTGTTCGGATCTAACTGTATCAAACAACAAAAAGACAGTTAGTACTTCAAGACCAAAAGTAAATATGGTAAACCCCAAAAATGAATTACACTTAAAGCTTAAATTAATCGCTGGTGGAGATTCATCAAGTTTTGAAAATTCATTTACAGATGTTTATTTAATAATGTCAGGAATTATTAATAAGGAAGAATATATAGGGAAGGTTGTATCAAGAGCTAATAGAAAAGAATTAACAGGATACGACAAAGATACATTATTAGTTTGTAAAGGATATTTTGGTGAGAAGTCTGATATATGCATAGTAAAAAAGACTAATTACTTATCTGTACAATCAAGAGATTTAGTGGAAGGTTCTGATAATGATGATTTTCAAGAACCTGATTATGCAGAAACTATGAAAATAGATGTTCCGGAGAATACCAATATAATAGTAGATGATGAAAGTAAAGATATAAAAATTAATTATGATAACATTGAAGGTTCAATTAAGAATCAAACTGACAATGAAGAGAATATTGATAGACCTCTTGAAGAGGGTAAAATTTCATATTATACGGATTCAGAACAACCACAATTACCTATGCCAGGATATGAATCAGAGAGTTTAAGTATCATTTCTGAAGCTACTATTGATAATGCGTGGTTGATAACAGGAAGAATTAAAAACTCTAATAATGGCTATATGATGTATAGATGTGAAAAGCCTCCGTATAATGTTAATGTTTTCAATGTTCCAGGTGTTAAAGGTATAAAAATAACAGGTTTTACATCTGATAGAAAAGGTATGATTTTTGAAACCGGGAATGGGTCTTCTGGAATATTTGATATTTCAACAACTATAGGAAAATATACTCTTGAAAAGTAGATAAAGCACTGACAAAACTCTAAATTGGTTGATAAAATACAAGATATTATGCGAATATAAGCATGAGGTGCTGACGTCCTGTCGATATGTGGACAAATATTAAATTTTAAAAAACCACTGACAAGCAGCAAGGTTACGCTGCTCAACTCGGTGGGTTCTCAAGGAGAAAATACTATGAATTTTGCCATATTTTATTTTAGTGGTACTGGAAATACCAAATGGGTATCAGATGAAATAAATAAGTGTATTACCAAGAAAGGACATGAATGTATAAATATCTCTCTTGAGGATGATATAATAAAACCGGAAGACATATTAGAGAAGGCAGATGTTATAGGTTTTTCATTTCCTATATATGGAGCTAATATGCCGAATTTAATGATAAGTTTTATTGAAAGATTAAAAAATACTTTAGATAAATCAAATGTAAAGCCGGTTTTTATTGTTACTACTGCGGGATATGTTGATGGATATGGGCCCTTTGCTGCCAAAAAGATGCTTAAATTTAGCGGATTTAAACTAATTGCTTATATAAATTTAAAAATAAGCAATAACTTGTCAACACCAAAGGTAAAAGCAAATATTCAAACTAAAGAGAATTTAAAAATCAGAATGAATAAAAGCAAGGAGAGAATCGAGAAACTTGTAAATAGACTTCTTGAAGAAAAGAAGTATATAAGAAATATTGGATTTTACCTTTTACCTGGAATCATAATCAGGAAAGCAACAAAAAAAGGAAGAGCGAACTGTTACCAGGTATTAAGTGTTGATAAGGAAAAATGCAGCCTATGTATGATTTGCGTTAAAAATTGCCCGACAAAAAGTATTATTTATTCAGAAGGAAAGTTCAGTTTTTTACCGTCTTGTACTGCGTGTATGAGATGCTATAATTTTTGCCCGAAAAGTGCGATTTATCATGAAGGTAAATATGCTGATCCCCAAATATATAAAAGGTATAAAGGACCCATTACATAAGTAATTGGAGTATGCTATGAATATTTTTATCCGATAGGAATGAATAAAAGGTGGTGAAAATATGGCAGAAAAAATTAAGTTTTCAATTTTAATTCCTGCTCATAACGAGGAAAAATATCTGCCGAAAACCATTGAACACATTAAAGCGGCTTCAATCAACTACCCGAATCAAGTGGAAGTGATAGTTACAGCGAATCGATGCAAAGACAGAACAGTTGAAATTGCTGAGAAATTTGGTGCAAAGGTTGTTTATGAGGATGCAAAGAATTTGGCCAAAATAAGGAATGCAGGGGCAAAAGCTGCAGTTGGTGAAATAATTGTTACTGTTGATGCGGATAGCTGTGTTTCACCGAATATTTTGACCAAGATTCACAAAGCATTGGAAAGCGGTAAGAATATTGGCGGCAGCGTTAGCTTAAAAATGGAGAGGATGTCCCTTGGGATATTCTTTAACATGTATGTTATATTTAAATTAGGAGCACTGTTTAATGGTCTGCCAGCTGGCGCAGGACTCTATTGGTGCTATAGAAAGGACTTTGAAAAAATTGATGGATTCAAAGAGGCGTATAGAGTAGCTGAGGATATAGATTTTGCAAAGAGATTAAAGAAATTAGGCAAAAATGAAAAAAAGAAGTTTATTCAAAAGGTTTGCTGATATAGTCA
>JAUZPC010000105.1 GCA_030706105.1 Bacteroidota bacterium
TTGTTTTCCAGGGATATATTAAGATAATTGTTTATTTTTTCACATTTAAGTTTAAGGGTAACAGTATCCAGGGTCTCATAGACAGCGTGTTTAATAGCATTCTCAAACAACGGCTGCAGAATCATATTTGGGACATTAACATCGGAACAGTCGGTATTAAGCTCTTCATTATACTCAAACTTGTCTTCAAATCTTATCTTTTCAATCTCTAGGTATAGCTTGATATTTTTTATTTCATCCGACAATTTGTTTTGCTGAGTATCATTATTTGATAATGTGTACCGCAAAAAATCCGCAAGTTTTAAGATCATGCTTTTAGCCCGCTCAGGATCTATTGATGTTAATGCACTGATGGAGTTTAAGCTGTTAAAGATAAAATGCGGATTTATCTGAAATTTAAGGGTCTTAATTTCTGCACGCGTAACTAAATTATTCAGTTCATTTTCTTTAATCAATTTTTCCTGAAAGTTGTTATAATATATAATTGTATAATAGAAAGCTATAAGTAAATAATATATTAGCGACCCGAAAAGGAACCTGAACGGCAAAGTATTTAGCCAAAATGTTCTATAGCTGCCAATTGGAAAATAAAAAATTATACCATATACCAAAAAGACCCACAAAACGGAAAGGATAATTCCGCTGATAAAATGCGCTGATAAAAATTTCAATAAAGAGTTTTCTTCAAAAGAAATATATCTGGCTGAGTACCAGACAAAAAGCCCCAGAACAGCCAAAGATAAATTTGAGGCAGCGCTGTCTATAAAAGCACCGTATAAAGAGTTATCCCCCACATACATAACAAGCAGAAGATAAGAGAACATAATAAAGCCCCAGATAAAAGCATACAGGCCTAAATACTTTATATTTTTAAATAAGGGATTGGCAAACATATTTCATCTCCAGTCTTTAGAACTAATAATACTTAATTTCAACACCGCCGAATATGGCAATCCCCTTAATTACCAGACATGAATTCTGCCGTACTTCCTGCGACATATACTTCTTGTTCTTTATTGAAAAACCTCCAAATATCGGCGTACCCTGGTTCCTTACATCCCATTCCTTGGGGACCAAAATCTCAGCCCCGCCGAACAATGCTGTTACATCCAGCACTACTTCACCTTCAGCCAAAGTACTATTGGTAAGGTCTAACTCCATGCCGCCAAAAATACAGGTAACAAAGCCGCCTTTAAAATTATCGCTCTTAATAAATCTGTTTCCACCGCCAAAAATTGCGGTTTCGTCAATCATGTCTTTATCAATCGTTCTGCCGTGTTTGTAAAACCTCTTATCATTCATATGCTCATGCCATTGATTTTTTTTTTCAGAAGCGTAATCTTTATAATAATTATGCTTTAACAAAATGTAGATACCTAAAGCAATGATAATTAGTGGGAAAAAGATATGCTCACCAATTCCTAAAAATTTAGCTGCCATAAGAATTACACCGACAGACAGAACCAATGCCCCAAATAATCTGCGGGAAGAGTTAAGGAATAAAATTAAGCCCACTGCAAAAACGATGAACTCAAAAGAAAAGATATACTGATGAATTTCAAATTGCTCAAAGCCGGGTATATTGGAAATAAAATATCCTAATCCTATAATTATGAGGATAATACCCAATACAATTCTGCTCTCTACGCGTTTCATTTTATACTCCAATTTTTAGTTACCCAAATTTATCCTAAAAATTAAAAATATAAAATAATTTATCGGTAAAACCCCCTAAAAAATCGGTGAAATTGACAAAATGAGCATATTAAACAAATTTTAGCCCGAATATTACATTTTTTTTTGAGGCTTGCTCAAAAGTAAAAGAGACAGCCAAAGAGAAATCTCTGTGCCTGCAATACTTAGAAATCGACTACGAAGCCGAGCTTCGTGCTACATAAAAAATTCCCGCTTCATGTCCGGAATTATGGATTAGCTGCTTATAATTATATAAGTTATGTAAACATTCAGTCAGAATGAATATTCTTGTTTTTCAGGGGGATGGGGGTACTGATTAAAAACCGCATATATATGCGATTGATTTCCTTTACTTATTTAATTATTTAGCATATAGGCAGTTTTTGTAATTAAATAAACAACCTATGGAGACTAAAATGGAAAATGCATTTTATACACAAAACATAATTGGTCACAATCCTTTAAGCGATATTATAAGCGATGACGTTTATAATTTACTAATTAGTAATGGTCTCCTAAATGAAGTTTCAATTCGTGACAGGATGATGAGAATGAAATTTAGAACGCTTAGAGATAATAAGATTAGTACCAGCGCTGCAATAGAACTATTACAGGAAGAGTACCCTTATCTACAATATGAGACAATTAAAAAAATTGTCCATCATCCTCGTAAAGCAGCAAGAACTTCCTGAAAGGTTAATGGACTTACTCTAAAACGCTCTCTATGTAAAATAATTTATATGGGGTGAGTCCGCTTTTTACGCTGCGCTTTTTATATGTATGATATTATAGTTATTTATTATTTTCTTGTAGTTTGAGAATAGACTGTCAAAGATATTATCCCAAGACTGTTTATGTGCATAAGTTAACCCATTCAGGCCTATAGATTTGCGCAGCTTTTCATTTTCTATCAATAAACCAAGTTTCAAAGCTAAATCCGCCTCATCTTTGGGGTTTGCAATCAGGCCTGTTATCCCCTCTTTAATCATTCCATAAGCTCCGCCTTCTCTAACACAAACAGGGGGAATACCGGAGGCCATAGCTTCAAGGGTTACGTTACCAAAAGTTTCTGTCGTTGAGGGAAATACAAAGATATCACTGGATGCATAAATCCTGGCCAGATTTTCCGATGACTGATATCCCAAAAACAGGGCGTCAGGCATAAGCTTTTCAAGATCTTTTTTAACAGGGCCATCACCCGCTAATGCAAATACCGCTTCAGGATATTTTTGAGATATGATTTTATAAGTGCCGGCTAAGGTTTTTAGGTCTTTTTCCCAGACTAACCTGCCTGCATATAGCAATACAACTTTGCCCTCTATATTCAGTTCTTTTTTCCATAGATCTGATTTGTGATTGGGACTAAACATCTTAGTATCCACACCGTGCGGCAGATACATTAAATTTTCAAGGCCAAGCTCGCTTAACTCTTTTAGGATGGGTTTAGAGGGCACATAGACCTGCTCACAGCGATTATATAATTTTTTCAGGTAATTCCTGCTAAAATTTTCCAGCATCCCAATGTTGTAATATTTGGCGTAGCTGGCAAAATGCGTATGATAGGTGGCAACGACCGGAATATTGTGTCTGTTCCCGTATTTTACGGCAGCACTGCCCAAGGAACATGGACTGTTTATATGAATGATGTCCGGCTTAAACTCCTTCATATTTTTCTCAAAAAAAGCATACCCTGGCAAAGCCAATTTATAGTCTTTATAAAGAGGAAATGCAATTGACGGGACTTCATACATTGGTACCGGCTGCTCTTCTTTAGGAGGAATTATTGCCGAAAAGAATATGGAGTCAATCTCATTTTCATTTAAGTAATCAGTCAAACGGTATAAAACTCTGGTCACTCCATCTAATCCTTTTTTCATTGCACCGGCAAAATAAGCTATTTTTATATCTTTTTTATTCATTTTTTTTACCTTCTTATAGTTTAAACGTATCAGCAGCTTAAAAGTTTTATTTCTTTTTCGCATAGCAAAAAGTATCATTGTACTTTTACTTTAGTGTTACTATAAGATTATGCAATTGTTACTATTATGGAGCAGCCTATTTACAGCGTAAAATGTAATGCATCTGTTCAATATTATGTTTTATAATCCGGCTATGTTTGCTCTTACTTTAATGAATGAGGAAAATAAAAATTCATTTTTTTAATTAATACCAGCCGCTTTATAAATATTTTTTATAATTATTTACGTATATTAGAATAATTGAAATGAAGATTTTCTTAACGTAGAATAAAGGCGAAAAGATACTAACACCGGTTTACGGGAGTTGATTTGAACCTCTAAAAATTTCTGAATTATATATTTAGATAAGAATAAAAGTTCTTTTGGATTGTTTAAAATAAAAAATTCCTGCAAAGAATTTCTTTACAGGAATTAAAAACAAGTGAGCGCGGGTGGGCTCGAACCACCGACCCTCTGCTTAAAAGGCAGATGCTCTACCCCTGAGCTACGCGCCCGTTTTTTTTAGAGTCCCAAATATATAAATTTTGTAGATTTTATCCAAATAAATTTTGTTAATTTTTTATTTTTTTTGAAATATGTCCCAAAATAGTAAAATTTTAGTCTGTGACGACGACGAGACCTTATGTTATCTTTTAAAGGAACAGCTTTTGGAAGAAGGCTTCTCTGCTGACATCGTTTATGACGGCCGCTTTGCAATAGATGCTCTAAAACATAAAAATTATGATGTATTACTTCTGGATCTAAACATGACAGAGATTCAGGGAGAAGAGGTCCTTAAATTTGCCCATGAATATAGTCCTTCTTTACGAGTAGTTATTCTTACAGCCGCCTCTGATTTGCGAAAAGCGGTTGAATGTATAAAACTTGGCGCTTATGATTTTTTATCGAAGCCATACAATTTTGAAGAGCTTATAATAACCATTAACAGAGCCATTGAGCATAAAGATCTGCTAATAAAAAATGCACTGTTAGAAACAAAATTGAATCAAAGCTATTCAAACCGCATTATAGGAAAAAGTCCCCAACTACTGCGATTACTTTCCTTAGCAGATAAATCGGCAGCCTCTGACAGCAACGTCTTAATTGAAGGAGAAACAGGTACAGGCAAAGAACTTCTTGCTGAATATATTCACGAACATTCCGCAAGAAAAGATAAACCTTTTGTAGTTATAAATTGTGCTTCACTTCCTGACCAATTAATTGAAAGTGAACTATTCGGACACGAAAAAGGTGCTTTTACCGATGCTAAAAATTCAAAACAGGGCTTAGTTGAAATTGCACACGGCGGAACTCTCTTTCTTGATGAAATAGGTGAAATGAGCCTGTCACTTCAGCCAAAACTGCTCAGGTTTATGGAAAACGGAGAATACAGGCGTATTGGCGGTGTAGCCAACCTTACCAGTGATGTTAGAGTAATTGGGGCTACGAATAAAAATTTGATGGAAGAAAGCAATAATAAGAACTTCCGGAAGGATCTTCTTTTCCGGTTAAATGTTATTACTCTTACTATTCCTTCATTAAGAGAAAGAACAGAAGATATTCTTGTTCTTGCCGGCCATTTCCTAAAATTGAAATCTTCCATTCACGCGCCAAAGCACTTATCAGAAGAAGCTGAAAAAGTTTTAATGAGTTATAAGTTCCCGGGAAACATCCGCGAATTGGAACACATTATTGAAAGGGCTATTATCTTCGCAGAAAATGATTTGATTCTGCCGGAAGATTTAAACTTAGCCGGGAATTCTCTTCCAAAAAACTCTTTGTTTCAAGACAGTATTGAAGATGAAGATGGAATACTCAGTATGGACCAAATTGAAAAAAAACATATTTCAAAAGCTTTGAATTTTTATAGCTGGGACAGAAACCAAACGGCTATGCAGCTTGGCATCAGCTTAAAGACGCTGTATACCAAAATTAAAAAATATAAAATACAGCAAAACCGGTATGAATAACAAAAAAGACGACATCAGCTCTCAAGACGGAATAAATAATGTTAATTCCGACCTTTTAGAGATATTTGATCTGCTAAAAAATGAGAAGTCAATTAAACTTATCTCAGAGGATTTGATAAAAAAGATATGCCGTTATACTTCTTCGGAAGAAGGACATCTTGTCTTTTTGGATGAAGATGTTTTGTTTTCATATGTAGTACCGGGTAGTGAAAAGCCTGTAACAAATAGTGATCTATTAATTCAAGAGGCTCATTCAAGTTCTGTTTTCCTAAGAAAATGGTTTGAAGTAAACAAAGAGCCCATAATTGTCGGCAATAATCCTATGGAAGTAGGATATAATTTTATACCAGTTTGTAATTCAAAATCTTTATTATTAGCCCCGCTGTTCTTTAATAACCGCCTGAGTGCAATTGTTATTATTTTAAGCGATTCGTTCCCTAAAGAGCAAGCAGCAAATGCAATGCTTTTTACAGGGGTTTTGTCTTTTGCCATAAGTAATATTAAAACCCAGGAAACAAACACCGCATTAGAGAATAAACTTCTTCAGACTCAGAAGCTTGAAACGGTGGGAAAACTTGCCGGCGGAATTGCCCATGACTTCAGCAACCTGCTTTCCAGTATTTTTGGAAGTGTAAACCTGCTAAGAAAAAAAGCACCAGACAGAGAAGACATAATACGCTTGCTGGATAACATAGAAAACTGTTCTGTGAGAGCTAAAGACCTTACTAAGAGCTTAATGTCTTTTGGAAAACCTACAGCCAAGAGAAGAGCACTGATAGACCCCAATATCTTAGTAACAGAACTAATAAAAGTAATTACGCAGACGTTTCCTAAACAAATTGAATTTGTTCAGGAAATAGATGAAAATTTAAACAACTTTTTGGGTAATGATACTGAAATTTATCAGGTATTGCTTAATCTTTGCATAAATGCAAAAGAAGCTCTTGAGGGAAAAGGCTTTATCAAATTTAAAGTCTGCAATATTACTATCAATGACTCGAATATTAATGAGTACCCTTTATTAATTCCGGGGAATTATATTAAATTTTCAGTCTCGGATAATGGATCCGGAATTTCAGAAGAAAATCTTCAAAAAATATTTGACCCATACTTTTCTACGAAACAAAAGGAACAGACCTCGGGATTAGGACTTTATGTTTCCTATGGTATTATAAAAGCCCACAAAGGCCAAATTGAAGTTAAGAGTGAGCTCGGAAAGGGTACGAGCTTTGAAGTATTTATCCCCGCACTTGAGTCTGAAATAGTGGAGAAATCTGATAATTCCTATAAAATTATTCTTCTGGCCGATGATGAATATATGTTAAGGGATTTGCTTGCGGAGCTATTGGAATCAAATAATTATGCAGTTATTAAAGTAGGTTCAGGAGCAGAAGTTTTGAAAGTCTTAACCGAAGAAATACTTGTTGACCTGCTGATTATTGATTATAATATGCCTGAAATGGATGGGTTGGAATGTGTTAAACGAATAAGGACTTTCAATACTAAAATCCCGATCATACTTTCAACGGGAAGTATCTCATTGACTGACGAAGTGGATTTTAGGGATTATGGGCTTAACAGTATTGTCCCTAAGCCTTATGAATTTGAAACTATGCTTAATACAATAAAGAAATTGATCTAACTGTGTTCATCAGATTTTTCAACATTAATCATTTTAATATTTTTTATATAATCAGAGAATATCGGTTGTTTAACCGCATTCAACTGATTTAGCACATCAGTTATTTCTTTGATAGCGGTGGAGATATATACCAACCTGCTTTCAATAAAATCTTTTGACAATTCTTCTTTTGATAACTCACGCCTGATTGCCGAGAGAGAGAGACTCATCAAAGTAAGCGGTTGTTTTATTTTATGATTTGCAGTAACAACTGTTGCTGCGTATATATTTTTTTTCTCAGATTCCACCAGCATTTTACGGGCTTCAGAAAATTTAAGAGCACTGCCTACCCTTGCAAGCAGCTCTATTTTATTAAACGGCTTCTTAATATAATCAAACGCACCGGCTTCCAGGCCTTCTTTAATATCTTCCGCTCCTGATTTAGCTGTTACTAATATTATAGGGATAAAGGAAGTTTTTTCATTCCTGCAGATAATTTTACAAACTTCCAGCCCGTCAATTTCAGGCATCATAACATCAAGCATAACCAGATCAGGTAATTCGTTCTCAGTTACCTGTATACCGGACTTGCCGTCAAATGCTGTAATAACCTCATATCCGGCTTCTTCAAGTTTTTCCCTCAACAACAAAACATTTTCAGGTAAATCATCAATAACCAAAATTTTTTTCATTTTAATCTGCTTTTATCTTTGTTGAACTTTATTTATCTTAAAAGCCAAAATGGCAGTATTAACAGGCTTGGAAATATAGTCATCAAATCCATGCCGTAAAATTATTCCTTTTTCTTCAACCATAGCCTTTGCGGTAACAGCAAAAACCGGTATATCTTTCATCTTTTCCAATTCACGAATTTTAGCCAAAGTTTGAAAACCATCCATCCCAGGCATCATAATATCCAAGAGTACCAAGTCAGGCCTAATATCTTTCAGAATGTTTAAGCATTCAAACCCACTGTTAGCAATAATAGTTTTACATCCATATGCAGCCACCATTTCATTTAGAGTAAACAAGCTTTCCGGATCGTCATCAACAATTAGAACAGAAATGTTATTTTCTCCGGGTGATTGTTGATTTATTTCTTCTTTTACACTAACGTTCTTTAATTCATTTACAGCTTGTCTATCCTCCGCCCCATACTCCTCAACAGTTTTAACAGGTATCTCAAATCTGAATGTTGACCCCTCACCCTCTCTGCTTTCCAGATAGATATCTCCACTAAGAAGAACGGCCATTTTTTTACATATTGTCAGTCCAAGGCCGGTACCGCTGTATTTCCGGGCTAAAGACCCGTCCACTTGTCTGAATTCCTCAAAAATATACTTTTGGTCATCGCTGGAAATACCTATACCAGTATCCTTAACGGCAAACTGCAGCATATCCCTATCTTTAGAGACAACAAGATGTATGTTGCACTTCTCAGTAAATATAGCCGCATTCCCTAAA
>JAUZPC010000106.1 GCA_030706105.1 Bacteroidota bacterium
ACAGGGACGGGAACAGGCTCAGGAAGCGGTACTGGATCTGGAACCGGGCCAAATACTACTATAAATCTGCCATTACCTCCTGTAGAGAAAAAGGCACCCCCTAAAGAAAGCAATATCTATTATGCAGCCGTTACACAGATGCCTGAACCAATCGGGGGTCGTGAAGGAATAAACTCTAAAGTAGTAACTCCTTCTTCAGCTAAAGAGAATGGCATCTCCGGTATTGTATATGTTAAGGCATATATTGATGAATTCGGGGCTGTAAGAAGAGCTGTACTTATAAAAGGAATTGGTTCCGGGTGCGATGAAGCCGCCCTAAATGCTGTTAGGAGGACTAAGTTCACTCCGGGGAAAGAAAAAGGTCAGCCTGTTAAAGTACAGATGACACTACAAGTATCTGTCCGTTAAATTCAAATATATTTATTTTCAGTTTGGTCTCTGACCTCTCGGGTTGATCTGGTTATTTAGTAAAAGAAATCTGCCACTCTATTCTTTCATCTATAGTCATATATAATTTTATCCTATTGTGCTTTATAATATTTTTTATCCTATCTTTACAGATAATTTTTTTCACAAACCTATAATCTAAAATGCAAACAGAAACATCGGGTTCACCACAGAAAACAAGTGTTTTTAAATCTTTCCCTAAAAACTTCTGGACAGTAATAACGATGGAGTTTTTTGAGAGAGGTTCTTATTATGGCGTAATGTCTGTTTTATCAGTTTATCTTGTACTCAGCAAAAACGAAGGCGGTTTGGGCTTTTCAAAAGAGAGTGTCGGATTCTTAAAAAGTTTTATTACTCCCCTTCTTTATTTTTTGCCTATCCTTTCAGGGGCAATAGCCGAGAGATTCGGGTATAAGAAGACTTTATACTTTGCATTCATTATCATGAGCTGCGGATATTTTCTTACAGGAACATTTACTTCATATCCATTAGTCTTTTGTAGTCTAATAATAACGGTAATTGGAGCGGGATTTTTTAAACCGATTATTTCAGGCACAATTGCAAGATCAACCAATGTTCAAAATTCAGGCTTGGGATTCGGGATTTTTTACTGGACAATAAATTTAGGGGCCTTTCTATTTCCTTTAATACTTATCCCTTTTCTTAAAAACATTTCCTGGAGTTTAATTTTTGTGATGGCCGGAATTGGCACAGGCTGGCTTCTTTTATTAAACACCTTTGTATATGAGGAGCCGGAAAAACCGGCAAGCACTAAATCAATCTTAAAAGTTTTGAGTGATGCTGTTCTTGTTCTAAAAGATTTTCGATTCATAATAATGATAGTTATTTATTCCGGTTTCTGGATTTTATATTTTCAAATGTTCGACTCGGTATTGTGGTTCTTAAAAGAACATATAGATATGCTTCCGGTAAACGCAGCAGTAAATTCATTCCTGTCAATTTTTGTTAACAACCCCAATTGGAAATTTGACGCAGAGCATGTTACCGTAATAAATGCAGGTACTATAATTTTATTGCAGATATGGATTTCTAACATAGTAAAGAACAAAAAGCCACTGCCTACAATGATTACCGGTATTGGGTTTGGAACACTTGGAATGGTTATATTGGCTCTTTCTTCAAACGCATGGTTCTTCATCACCGGTATGATAGTTTTCTCAGTCGGTGAAATGACTGCTCATCCCAAATTTATAAGCTATGTGGGCCTTATTGCTCCCGAGGATAAAAAAGCCCTTTATCTCGGTTATTCATTTTTATATGGGGTAATCGGCAGCGGTATTGGTGGAGTTCTTGGAGCTTATATGTATGTTAATATTATTGAGAAAATGCATAATCCGCCTTTATTCTGGAGTATCTTTGCAGGAATTGGACTTCTTACAATGGCTGGTCTGTATATATTTAATAAAGTAGTAACAAAGAAAAAATAATCATTTGGATTTGTAAAAATTTACTCTTAAATACTACACAAAATAAAAAACCCGCATACTTTTATGGAATGCGGGTTTAATCTTTTATTGATATTAAATATTATTTTAATAAATCAACTATGGTTTTTCTGTCAATTCTTTGAGACTGATCACCTTTTTGCATCTGGCCTTTTTGGTCTTTACCGGTAGCACTAAATGACTGCTCTAAGATAAAATGTGTTTTAACCTGCTGCGGATAGCCTTTATCAACATTGAAATATACTTTACCTTCAGTAATTAACTTTGGATCATTAAATTTATAATTAGCTCCATTTTGTGAGATTTCTTTTTTACCTTCAAAAATAGTTTCTAATCCGATGTTAAGAGTAATAACTTTATCTCCGCTTAATTCACCAAGATCCTGGATTTTATAAACATTTTTACTTTTTACTGTAAATGGCGGCATTTGTGAAGGGGCCTGATCTTTAGTCCATGTGTAATTTTTATTAACTGAATTTAAAGGAAGCTCTCTAAAAATTTGTCCGATTAATGGCTTAAGCTGTCCATCAACAATTTGTCCCTTTAATTGTTCTTTTTGGTTTACGTCAATTTTTCCTTTTGCCAATTCAATAAGTTTAGCAACAATTTTATCAGTTTTAGAAACTTCTACAATTTCACCTGATTTTGATATTCTTGCTTCAAAAGGATTGTTAACCATTGCTTCCTGATCAAAGAACTGTCCTGCGGTATCTTTTGTTACTCCGCTTTCATATGTAATTTTTTTACCTGTTGCATTTACATCCATTTTAACTTTAACGATATTAAATCTAATATCCATTGTTCCGTCATTATCTACATTGACAGGAGTTAAATTCATGATGTAAATTAAGGTCTGAACGCCTTTGTCAGATCTGTTAACAGTACCTGTTTGTGACATTTCCTGATCAGTTAACATTACTAATCTATATCTGTAAGTCTTATCTTTTTCCAATTTGTAAGTAAGATTAACCGACTGGTTTGGATTTGAAGAAGCAGATAATTTTAGTTCAGTTGAATCAACTTTGATTTCGTCTTTAGAAACGGGGGCATTTTCACCTTTTTTACCGCATCCGACGAACAAAAGTACACTAACAAGTAAACATAAAATGTATTTCATTATTTTTCCTTATTTATATATTATATATTTTAATCTGATTTTGTTAAACTCTTGCAGTTCTTTTTCCCATGAAGAGACAATACTTTTTATCTCCACTCCCTGCTTAATTTTGTTTCTGATTATCTTATCGCCAATCAGTTTATCAAACCAATTATCTTTAAATTCAAACTGTTTGGGATATAGCTTATTTAATGCATAGACTAACTTTACACCAAACTTAACCGGTTCAAACTTAGCTCTGTCAGTAATTGTAATAAAGATTCCATTACATTTTTGTCCCTTAAACTTGGGGTTAGCTGCTTTACCTTCAATATCAATGGGAGTAAAAGACACAGCCTTTAGTTCTAAACCGGGAATACCTATTTTTTTAAGCTCATCTATAAGAGTTTTTGAATTAATAAAAGGAGCACCAATCTCAAGAAATGGAGAATCGGTTCCCCTGCCTTCCGAGACATTTGTACCCTCAATAAGGCATGTTCCTGCATAGGCAATGGCTGAATTCAGATTTGGAATATTTGGAGATGGGCTTACCCATTTATTATCATATTCGTCAAAGTATGAATTCCTTTTCCAGTTCTTTAATTCAATAACCGTTAGATCAGTTTTTAATTTCTTTCCGATAAATTCTACACCTGCAAACATTTTTGCAAGTTCGCCCATAGTCATACCATACATTACCGGTATGGCTGCAATGCCTACAAACGATTTCAGTTCATCTTTTCTAATTGGACCATCAAAGGCAGCACCATTTGTAATTGCAGGCCTGTCTAAAACAATTAGCGGGATATTATTTTCAGCGGCGGCTTCTATTGTGTAATATAGAGTTGAAATGTAAGTATAAAACCTTGAACCGACATCCTGAATATCAAAGATCAAAAGATCAATATTACGCAGCATTTCCTTTGTTGGTTTATTGTTTTTACCGTACAAAGAATACGTCGTTATTCCTGTAGCTTTATCAATACCATTTTCAATTTTTTCACCGGCTGGAGCATCTCCCCTAATACCATGTTCAGGTCCAAATAATGCAAGAATGCTGCACTCTTTATCTTTGTTCAGTACATCGACAAAATGCGAACCATCCTGCAATACAGCAGTATGATTAGTAATTATTCCAACCTTTTTCCCTTTTAACAAGTACCGGTATTCTGTAAGCAAACGCTCTGCACCGGTTGATATGTGTTTGTTTTCTGAACCTGGATTCTTACCGGCTCCAAAAGTTAAAACAGAAAATATTGTACAAATTACTATGGATGAGAAACTTATTATTTTCATTAGTTTTAAAATAAAAAAAGACTATCACAAAGATAGTCTTCTTTTCTTATTTAATCAGCATAATTTTCTAATAATTCTTTACGGGAGAAAAAGTGAGCAATTTCAATTGCGGCATTTTCATCTGAGTCAGAACCATGAACGGCGTTTTCTGATTTGTTCTCTGCGAATAATTTTCTTACTGTACCTTCGGCAGCTTCAGCGGGATCTGTCGCACCAATAAGTGCCCTATAGTCAGCAACTGCATTTTCTTTTTCCAAAGCAATAGGAATGCAAGGACCTGAGGTCATAAATTTTACTAATTCTTCATAAAAAGGTCTGTTTTTATGTACTTCATAAAAGCCTCCTGCCGACTCATTTGAAAGTCTGACCATTTTCATCGCTTTAATTTTAAAGCCAGCTTCTGTAATTTTAGTTATAATTTGACCGGCAAGATTTTTTTTAACTGCGTCCGGTTTGATAATGCAAAGTGTTTTGTTCGTCAACATATCTCCATGTGTTTTGTTTTAATAAATTCGAAAGAGGTAAACCTCGTAATAAACCATTCTGATAGCTAAGGCTGAAATAGATACGTAAAAATTTAATGCATAGAAGTACTTGCAGACCTCACCCCTTAGCTCCCTCTCCGACCCCGCCATGCGGCGGGGAGAGGGGAAAAAGGCACTAAAAACCAAAATTTTCACTCAAGCTAAGTATTATATATAAATTATTTAGATTTTTTCTTAACTTTTTCAACTTTCTTAATAACCTTTTTGGCTCCCTTGCTATCTGAATTTTTTAATAGCTCAAGCATAGCCTCGCCAATGCCGGCGGGTGATTCTACAACTTTAATTCCTGCTTTTTTCATGGCAGCCATTTTTTCACTTGCAGTCCCTTTTCCGCCTGAAATAATTGCACCTGCATGTCCCATTCTTCTTCCGGGAGGTGCGGTTCTGCCTGCAATAAATCCGACCACAGGTTTTTTAACATTCTTTTTAATAAAAGCAGCAGCTTCTTCTTCAGCAGATCCGCCAATTTCACCAATCATAATTATGCCTTCTGTATCGGGATCTTCATTAAACAGCTTAACTATATCAATAAATTTTGAGCCAATTATCGGATCACCGCCAATACCTACACAGGTTGACTGTCCCAAATTAACTTCAGTCAGTTGTTTAACTGCTTCATACGTCAAAGTTCCACTGCGGGAAACTACGCCAACTTTCCCTTTTTTATGGATAAAGCCCGGCATAATACCAACTTTAGCCTGGCCCGGGGAAATAACACCGGGACAATTAGGACCTACTAAAGTAACATCCTTATTTTTAATAAAGTCATAGACCTTAATCATATCTTTGGTAGGAATACCTTCAGTAATACAAATTACAGTTTTAATTCCTGACATGGCAGCTTCCAAAATTGCATCTGCCGCAAATGCAGGCGGGACAAATATTATGGAAGTATTTGCCTTTTGTTCTTTAACTGCATCAGCCACAGTATTGTAGACAGGAACACCCAAGTGCTCTGTTCCGGCTTTTCCTGGCGTAACTCCTGCGACTACTTTTGTACCATACTCAATCATTTGAGCAGTATGGAATGAACCTTCACTTCCGGTAATGCCCTGCACTACCAAACGTGTCTTTTTGTTAACTAGAATGCTCATTTTTATTCCTGCAAATATTGAAAAGGATTTTATTAATAAATATTATTTTATTGTTTATATAAATCAAATATTTCATTTAAAAAAATATAATCAAGAAAATAATACTTAATGAAAAATAGTAAATCCGTGGGCAACTTCAAAGTATATTTTGCTCGTGCGTTAGCAAGAAATATACCGGCTTATCAACGCTCGTCTTGGTTCAGGAGATAATAAGATGGGTGAGGTTTATCAACTAAACCATCACCCTTTATAGAATAACAATAATACGTAAAAATATTAAAGAGAAACGAAAATTTATCTACTTACATATCTGAATTAAAGTGCAACAAGTGATGTTGAGATAACATTAGGATTTTCGTTGATTACTCTTAACATATCAGCAGTTAATGTAGCTTTCATTTTCATTGAACAACAGCCGACCATACCGCCTTCAAAAATAACGTTTTCAATTTCTTCAATGTTGATATTACCTTCTCTGATAACTTCCAAAATTGAAGCAAGAACGCCTGGACGGTCATAATGTTTAACTACCAGTTGGTATTTAACATCAACTCCGCGGGCTCTGTTAACCCAATGGTCAATAGCTCCATTTGCTGCATAGTCTTTAATAATTTTAACGGTTTCTTTTGCAACTGCATTTTGTGCCTGTTCAGTAGATGCCCCGATATGATGCGTAACATATATATTCGGGTTATCCTGCAGAGGAGATTTAACTTCTCCACTTTTACCTTCCGGTTCACCTTTGAAGACATCCAAAGCGACACGGATATTTTTTTCTTTTATAGCTTCAAGCATTGCTTCTTCATCAATAACATCACTTCTTGATGTATTTATAACAAAGGCACCCGGTTTTAGGAGACTAAACATTTTTTTGTTAAACATATTTTTAGTTTCAGGTGTGGCCGGCAGATGAATTGAAATCACATCAGCCTTAGGCAGAACTTCATTCATATCAGTGAAATATGTAAGCGGAGCGCCTTCAACTCTGTATATATCCATTCCGTAAACATTCATTCCAAAAGCATTAGCTCTTTTAGCTACTTCCATACCAATATTCCCAACTCCAAGAATAGCCAGAGTCTTTCCAAAAATACCCTGAGACTTGGAATATTCATTTTTATTCCAAACACTTTTCCTAAAGTCCATAACATTATCAGGGATACGACGATCTAAAGAAAGCATCAGACCGATAGCAAGCTCAGCAACGGCAATAGAGTTCATTCCGGGGCAATTTGAAACATAAATACCTTTTTGACTGGCAGCAGCAAGGTCAATATTATTAACACCTGCTCCTGCTCGTATTATAAGGTTTAATCTGTTGCTGTTATTTATGGTTGATGCATTAACCTTAGTAGAGCGAACCACTAAGATATCGACATTTTTAATTATCGATGGAATATCATTTTCGCCTAATTTGGGGTCATAAATTACTTCTAAACCCATTTTCTTAAGTTCTTCAATGTATACTTCCGGGAATTTATCAGCAATCAAAACACTTATCTTCATAGCGATATCCTTTAGAAAAATTGAAAATTATTTTTTTAGCATAGGAATTTGGATATTCAAAGCTTTTGCATTCTCAATAGCTTGTTGATATCCTGCATCTGCGTGTCTAACAATACCCATACCAGGGTCATAAGTTAAAACGCGATTTATTCTTAGTTCAGCATCCTTTGATCCATCTGCAACTACTACCATGCCGGCATGAATAGATTTACCAATACCGACACCTCCGCCATGATGAACAGAAACCCACGTTGCTCCGCCTATTGCATTAAGTAAAGCATTCAGAATCGGCCAGTCTGCAATAGCATCACTGCCATCTATCATAGCCTCAGTTTCCCTGTTTGGAGAAGCAACCGAACCGCAGTCCAGATGATCTCTTCCAATTACAATCGGGGCTTTAACCTTTCCATCGGCAACAAGTTTGTTAAAGATAACACCCATCTTAGCACGCTCCCCGTATCCAAGCCAGCATATTCTGGCCGGGAGACCCTGAAAGTGTACTTTCTTCTGTGCCATATCAATCCAGTTGCACAGAGCTTTATTCTCAGGAAAAGCTTCTTTAATTGCTCTGTCAGTAACATAAATATCTTCAGGATCACCGGAAAGCGCTGCCCATCTGAAGGGACCCTTTCCATCACAAAATAACGGTCTTATAAACTCAGGTACAAACCCGGGTATCTCAAAAGCATTTCCAACACCATTTGCCTTAGCTTCACCTCTGATGTTGTTGCCGTAATCAAAGGTAATAGTACCTAATTTTTTAAACTCCAGCATTGCTTTAACATGCACTGTTATTGTATGTTTAGCCAAGCGGATATATTCTTCCGGATTATTTTTTCTTAAATCTAAGGCCTGTTCAAAAGACATCCCCATAGGAACGTATCCATTGAGAGTATCGTGAGCAGAAGTCTGGTCAGTTAAGATATCCGGGATAACATTCATTTTAAGAAGTGCCGGTAAAACTTCACCTGCGTTGCCTAAAAGGCCCACAGACAATGCTTTCTTCTGTTTCTGGGCATCATGGACTAATTTAACCGCTTCATCAATACTCTCGGTAAATACGTCAAGATAACCCGATTCAATTCTTTTTTGAATTCTTTCTTTATCAACTTCAACACAAAGAATAACAGCACCTGCCATTGTACCGGCTAAGGGCTGTGCCCCGCTCATTCCTCCCAAACCGGAAGTTAAGATAAAACGGCCGGCCAAATCGCCATTGAAATATTTTCTGCCGCACTCCACAAAAGT
>JAUZPC010000107.1 GCA_030706105.1 Bacteroidota bacterium
AAAAACTCAGACCCCAAATTCAACAATATGAAAATTTATGCAAAGAAATTGGAGAGCAGCCTGCTGATGTTGCCTTGGCTTGGGTGCTAAGTAATCCAGTTGTTACTTCTCCGATAGTGGGGCCAAGAACAATGGAACAATTTGAACAAAATGTTAAAGGCGCTGAGCTAAAGCTGTCTCCGGAGATTTTGGATAACTTGGATAAAATATGGCCGGGACCGGGCAATCAGGCTCCGGAGGCCTATGCCTGGTAATTGTGTTATTAAGTACAAAGTTATAAATTTAAAGTTGAGCAAATACTGAGATAGACAGAGGTTGTTAAGTAAAAAAAGGGAACCGGGATAATGATGTAAATTGTTTTCATCTTAATTTCCCGGTCTCCTTTATACCTTGGCAAGTCTCTTTTAATAATTTTTTCTTGCAATTAAACCGCATCTAACTTATTTTTCAGGGAAATCTTTCGATAATTATCAAATAATGATATCTCCGTAAATGTTCAAACCTGAGGTCTAAATGAAATTCAGATACTTGCTATCCCTGTTACTGACAATAACTTTGATAAATATTCTTCCACAAGAGAATAAATCTGCTCATCAAAACGATTATGAAAATTTAGGAACAAGAATAAAGCAGCCTGGTGAATTTGATCCTTCGGGTAAAGGCATTATCCCGCTTAAAAAAGAGAAGGCGAATACAAGCTGGGTGTTTGGTTATCTGCCTGATTGGGAATATTCGGCAGACAGGCAATATCTGAAATATGATCTCTTAACGCATATTGCTGCATTTGATTTTACAGTTAGTTCTACGGGAGCAATTACAAACCCAAGTTATTGGCCATGGACAGATGTTATAAATGCTGCACATTCAGCAGGTGTAAAAGTAATTTTATGTGCTGTCTGTTTTGATACTGCCGCTATAAGTGCTTTACTTACAAATGCCACAGTTAAACAAACCTTCTTTACTAACTTAAAAAGCAAAATTACACAATATCAACTGGACGGTGTCAACATAGATTTTGAAGGAATGAAGACTTCCTTAAGAGGGAGCATAATGAATACTTTCATGCAGGATTTAACAACATATATGCATGCGCAGATTACCGGAAGTGAAGTTTCATTTGCCGGTCCCGCCGTAAACTGGGGTGGCTGGAATCTTGCCGGATTGGCTGCTGCCTGTGATTATATTTTTATAATGGGCTATGACTTCTATGGCAGTTGGAGCACTACAACCGGAGCATCTGCTCCTTTAGCTGGAGGGTCTTATAATATCACAAATACAGTCAATACTCAATATGCAGGTATAAATCCTCAGAAATTAATACTGGGATGCCCATATTATGGGCAAAAGTGGATGACCAAAACTAACCTGCCGCATGCTCAGGTAACTAAGTTTATCGGAGCTACTTTTGCACGTAATGATATCCCAAATTCAGGCACTTACGGCAAAAAATGGGCTGCAGATAACTTGGTGCCTTGGTATACATGGCAGAATAATGACACAAGCTGGTATCAGGTCTGGTTTGATAATGATTCAAGTCTTACGCTAAAATACAACCTTGCAAAAAGCAAGGGCTTTAAGGGGGTTGGCATGTGGGCACTGGGCTATGATGGTAACCTTTCCGTGCTTTGGGATTTAATAAGAAGGAGCATAATTGTACCCGTGGAACTGTCAAACTTCTCTGTCTCCCAGATAAAGGATAATATTATTGTTGAATGGACTACCTCTACAGAGAAAAATAATCATGGCTTTGAACTATACAGGACGGATTTAACCAATAATCAAAAAATACTATGTGGCTTCAAAGAAGGTGCAGGGAACTCAACCGTGCCTAATCACTATTTTTTTTCTGACCTTGTAAATAAAAAGGGTAACTATTCTTACTCATTAATCCAAGTTGATTTTAACGGAGAAAGGAACGAGGTCGCATCAAAGGAAATATATGCAGATATGCATATGAAATATTTCCTGGGCCAGAATTACCCCAATCCGTTTAATCCTGAAACAAAAATAAATTTTATGCTACCGGAAAAATCAAACATTAGTTTGATTATCTACGATATAATGGGAAGAGAGATAAAAACACTTGCCGAGGGTTTGTATGAAGCGGGAAGTTACACTCTCAAATGGGATGGTACTAACAATTTTAAGCAAAAAGCTGCTTCCGGCTTATATTTTTACAAATTAAATTCAGCCGGATTTTCAGCGATTTGTAAAATGGCTTTAGTAAAATAGCTGTAAAATTGAAGCAGAGACTATTGAAGTGAACTTAATAGAATTTGCCGAGGGAGAGTAAGTTTATACCTCTCCCTTTGGCAATATAGAGTCTATAGTTATTGCATATTAAGTTCCTTCTCAACTGCACTTGTAATTTCAGCGCTCATCGGTTCAATATTACTTCTGTATCTATTTACAATCCTGCCGCTTTTATCAATCAAGAATTTTTCAAAATTCCATTTAACATCGGAGGTCCCGGTAACGGGATTATCGGTTAGTATCTTATACAGGGGGATTTTATTATTTCCTAAGACGGAGATCTTATCAAAGAGCTTAAATTTAACGTCGAATCTTGTGGTACAGAATTCCAATATCTCTTCATTTGAACCCGGTTCCTGACCGCCAAAATCGTTGCAGGGAAACGCTAAAATCTCAAACCCGCGTTCTTTGTATTTATCATATAGCTGCTGGAGCCCTGCATATTGTTTAGTATATCCACATTTGCTTGCAACATTAACAATTAGCAGTACCTTGCCTTTATATACATCCAGATTTATTTCTTTTTTATCCATATCCAGAACTATAATATTATTTATATTATCCACATCGCCTCCATCATATTTCTTGTAATTTGAATTATTGCCGTCTTTATAGACAAAGGAAGTTGAAAACAAGATCACATTGAAAATGGCAAACAGGCAAAAGCCCCAAAATCCGGTCTTCTTCATTTACTTTACTCCTTTAATTTCTTATTATTGCCGTATCAAATAATAAGGCGCTTAGTTATGTTTACAAAAAAACATTATATCAATATCTTATCAGCTGTTTTTGTTTTGCTAACAGATTTATATTATTTGTCTTTTGTAGAGTTAAGAACCAATTATTATATTGTAGCATTGGTTTCAGTGCTTACATTAACTGCAATAATATTATTTTTAGATTCTGTAGATTACAAACTTTGGGGAATAAATGATGTAATGTATGCAACTTCTGCGCTATTGCTTTTATGCGGCTATAATTATTATTTATATTCTATGACACAACCGCTGCTTTCGGTTGTAAATATTTACTATCTACTCGTCCTTTTTATTTTGGTCGCACTTCCTGAGTCTACAGATATTAAAGAAAAAGTGCTGATATTGGCAATGTTTGCATTCTCAATAATACCCTTTATCTTGTTTCAGTTTGATAATCCTTATTACAGTAAGGGATTCTTGAATGTTTTTGCTTTTTACCTGGCATATAAATATGTTGATCCGGAGAAAATTGACTACAAATTCATAATAGCAGGTGTTGTGTTGGGCTATTTCCTTTTTACCTCAGCCTGGGGCATTTTCCCGTTAATAATATTTTTGTTTTTCTTCTTCCGGCAGAATCTGAAGTACTTAAGCTATTTTGCAGGGATAATAATAGCTGTTATAATAATTTTATGGATCTTTAAACCTATTATGCTTTTGCCATTTTTAGTCCCAATTCAATCCATACACATAGTAATCTCTGTCTTATTATTACTTGCCTGTGTTTACGCCGGGTGGAGTGCTTCAACATTAAAGGAAGTATTGTTCTCTGCCGGAGTAGTTGTTTTTGCTTTAGACATGATTTACAATCTGAACATCTCATCAAATATCCGCGCTATTTCTTCCCCCGGCACCAGAATGTTAATATTTTTTGCCTTCGACTCAGTACCATATTTCTTACTCGCTTTTGAGGATTCCTTCATTGACGATTTTAAAGGGAAGATAATTGAAGGATAAGGGACTAAAGGCAGAAAGCAATAAGTAACTGTTTATTTCCACGATTATTCCTTTATTTCTATTGGAAATAACATTGGCTGTCTTTATATTTGGCCGTAGTTTTTTGCTCACTTCGGCAGAATTCGAAATTCAGAATAAATCAACTTGGAAATCATTATCGCATATTTTTACAATTTAAATAAAATACCTTAAGCATGTTTACCTTAAATTTCAACCAAATTATTAGGCAGAGACGCTGTCTGCACTTAATTATAATTATATTAGTCCTTCTCTTGAGTAACACGGCATTAGCCCAGGGCAGCAAAGGGAAAATCTCTGGAAAAGTAATTGACGAAAGGACTAATGAAGCTTTAATTGGAGTGAACGTGCGTATTGAAGGCACGTCTATGGGGGCCGCAACAGACGTTTCCGGATTTTATTCGATCCTGAATGTTAATCCTGGAAAGTACTCAATAACAGCAAGTATGGTCGGCTATGGAACTATCACACAAAGTAAAGTAGAAGTTTATATAGATAGAACCACAACTGTGAATTTTCGCCTTACTGATGCTTCACTTCAAACACAAACCGTTGTTATAGTTGCCGAACGCCCCAAAATTATTAAAGATCAGACATCATCCTCATCAACAATTGACAATGAACAACTATCATCAGCTCCAATTGAAGGATTGCGTGGTGTCTTGGACTTATCCTCCAGTTTTCAAAAGAATTCACAGGGAGATTTTCAGGTAAGAGGTTCGGGAACAGGCGAGGTTAACTTTCTGGTAAATGGGGTGGCTCAAGGGAATTCAAACAGCGGTGTACCGGGATGGGGCGGAGGAACAAAAGCCGATAATTCTTGGAAGTATGATGTAAATCCTCTTGGAGTTCAGCAGATGCAGCTAATAAGCGGAGGGTTCTCTGCTGAATATGGCAATGCTCAAGCTGCAGTTGTAAAAGTTGCCTTAAAAGAGGGAGGCCCGAAATTTACCGGTGAAGTGAGGGTAGAGTATAGACCGGCCGGTCAATATCATTGGGGCAATTATATTTATGACAAAAACACTAGCTTTGAATGGAAGACCTGGGGAAATAAAAATTATTGGATGCAAAAGAAAGCAGATGCTGGCAATTCTCCATTTAATAATATCTTTACTCAGTTAGGCATGAATGCAGCAAACAGATATGGGGACCTTTATAATAAGGTTTATGTAACAAAGACTGCCACCAAGGGAGAGCTTGCAAAGTGGGATTCACTTGCAAATAAAGAAATTGACTGGGCTTATAATACATGGCTCAAAAATCATACTCCTTCAGAAGATAATCCACTTGGGGCATATGATTATAGAACTCATTCCTATCAAAGGTATGATTTTGGTTTTGGTGGACCTATCGGCAAGAACCCAGATTTGTTGAAGTTCTTTTTTTCAGGAGAATATCTTAATAAACCAACAAGAATTCCATCTACCGAAAAAGATCAGGTAAGGCAAAACTATAATCTAACTCTGTCCTCAGTACCGTTTTCGAACAACAAATTTAAATTTAGCGGTTCATTTCAAAAATATGTTGGCGGACTTTTTTCTGGCTCTGATGACATAAGATGGGCTGGCGTATCTGCATTAGACAAATACCATGCAGATAGAGATCCGGTAAGGACAGAACTTACACTTTCTCAAAGCCTTAGCTGGGTTTATACAATAGATATAAACTCTTTTTTGGAAACAATGATAGCACACCAGTATGAGAAATATGAACTTCCTTACAGATATTTATATACATGGAACGACCAGAATGACAGGCTGGATGGCTCTAATGACAATACAGGTGTCTTATTAAATAGAGGAGATTGGTGGGACCAGACATATTTTGATGGATATGAAAATATTGCTACTGACTTTTTCCAGGATAACAGAGCAGACCAATATACTTTCAAATCAGATTATACCAACCAAATTAATAAGGCAAATTTATTAAAGGCCGGTTTTAGTTTTATATATTGGGACTTGCAGAATACTGGGGTTACATATAATTTTAAAGCTAATGCCTTTATTACCCAACAGGGTGTAGCCGAGCATTACTCAGCTTACCCAATAAATACAGCTTTTTATTTCCAAGATAAGATGGAATATGAAGGAATGGTTGCAAATATAGGATTTAGAGCTGAAGCATACAATTTCCAGACTAATACACCTGCAGACATCTTTAATGTGTTCTATCCCGGAATACTTGGACCCGGTAACATAGGGGATCCCGCAACCATTCCATCGAAAACAAAGGTGGTATTGCTGCCAAGATTTGGTCTGTCTTTCCCAATTGGAGAAAACACTGCATTTAGAATGCAGTATGGCCATTTTACTTCAATGCCAATATTTTCACAAGCATTAGGAACCTCAACTTTTTACGGATGGAACACCAGAGGAAATGCAAACCTTGATCCGAAAAAGACAATTAATTATGAGTTTGGTATCCAGCAAATGCTTGATGACGAAAATAGACTTGATGTTGCGTTCTTTTATAATGATAGGGTGAGTCAAATTGGAAATCAATTGGTAGCATCATATACAGGAAATGCAAGAAACGGCGTAGGCAATACACCTTTCTTCGATTATAGCTATTATGCAAACAATGCTTTTGGCTCAACAATTGGACTTGAAATAACATTTGAAAAAGTGGTTTGGGGTGATTTCTCATATAGGTTAAGTTATACATTATCTCAAACGACAGATGGTACTTACGGTGCCCCAACTTTATACCCGGTATCGGCATTGAGTTATGAAACAAGAATCAATTCGATGGAGATTACATCTGCAAGCGATAGAACACATAATTTCAGAGGGCTTTTACAATATAATATAGGAGAAGATGAAGGGTTTGAATTATTCGGAGCTAAAATTCTTGCAAATTCTGTTTTTTCACTTACTTATACCGCACAATCAGGCCAGCCTTTCACTTACAGGACAAGTTCAGATTTGAAAGATGTTTTCAATAATAGACGTTATCCAATTGAATCAAGCTTCGATTTTAGCTTTACCAAAAACATTAAATTCGGAGAAACCAGAGTAATACTTGGGTTAAGAATAATGAACTTATTTGACAACAAATGGCTAACACCTCTAAGCACTACCGATGATCTTAACCGTTGGATAAATAATGGAGTTACTATGGATCAACCGGATGACCCGACAAAGCGTAGCTACCTTCTTAATCCATATATGGCCTATAGAAATATACCAAGACAAGTATTCTTTACAGTCGGATTTGGAATATAAAATGACAAAAACTTTAAGATATCTATATACTAATAATATGAAAAATAAAATAATAATAGCACAGTTAGTTCTAATTGTATTATTATGCTTACCAACAGTTACTGACGCCCAGCTAATTGACGCCCCGGTAATAACATTAACACGTGGTAAGCTATGGCATAGTCTTTATTTTGGCAAGTCGGGCCCGGGTTCATTCAATAACTGGGGGAAGACGGGCATAGGATTAGATTGGCCTGGATTTGATGAAACTAAAATCAAAGAAGACATTGATGGTTCACCTTCGTATCTCTCAGCAGGGGGTTTGATAATTGGATGTAAAAAAGATCAGGACAGTGCCTTAGCGGTAGAAGAGTGGTCACAATATGCAGGGAGTGTTTCAAACGAATTTACTTCAAAGTACATTGTTAAGGAACATAAAAAGTATAGTGATAACTTTGGAATGCTAAAAAGAGCCGGAGGTGAAGAGACAATAGAGACGGTATGGGAATACAACCCAAATTTTCCTAATACATATGAACCTCAGAGACAGCTTCCCTTAAGAGTGACCAGAAGAGCGCACCAGTGGAGCGGTTCGATGAGGGAAGAAAATTATATTATATATGAATATGTTATAAAGAATATATCACCGGAGTTACAAGCATATAAGGACAGCAGAAAAGTAGTAGATACTTTATATGATTTTTATGCAATGTTTTCCTATGGTATTCATACTAATTCCAGAAGTTGGAGCGTATTCTTTCCGACACTGACTCCCGGAGCAAGAAATACAGTTTTTACAGTTGATACACTTAAAAAGGATTATAACACAAACCTTGCAAGGACAATGGTATATGGTCGTGCCGGTGATTATAAAGATGAAAATGGTGTTGTTACTGCAATGGGTTTTGGATATGCTCCGACCAGAGGACAAAAGATTAAAGATGCGAAAACCGGGCAAATAACACCTTCAGGAGAATGGCTTTCCCCTGGATTTGCCGGAATTCGCCTGTTAGCCTCACCACCGGATAAAATAAGGAGACTACCTAACAAAATAAATAAAATTGCCTGGTCAGCTGTAGATAATAATGCGGACCTTGGCGGGCCACTAACCGGTAGAAGCGGGTTGGTTGATAGAGCGTATTCTGTATTGGTAAATCCGGGACTTGCTTATAACGCAATATTATCGACTACTGACCCTTTAATGGGTTCAAGAAGAATGTGGACTATGATGTCCTTGGGTCCTTGGGATATTTTACCGGGAGATTCTATAGTAATAGTTATTGCCGAAATTGTCCGCCCATGAGGAGGGAAAAGCAACAACACTGTTATTCGGGCCCATAGGCAGAGGACGTAAATCGTCGGGCAGAAGCTCATCAGTGGTGCCGCTTTCGCTGCCAGACTCCAGAACACCAGATGGAATAAACATTTCCGTTTCCCTCATATCAAAGATAAC
>JAUZPC010000108.1 GCA_030706105.1 Bacteroidota bacterium
AACGGGCGACGCAGTTAGAAAAAACATTGAGATAATAACAAACATAGAGCCCCACCTTTTTGTTAAGTCAGACGAAATCCTTTTAGATAAAGTATTATTCAACCTGCTGGATAATGCCCTAAAATACTCTTACGAATTTTCTAAAATTGAAATAACAGCGCGATATTTTAATAAAGAAAAAGTTGAGTTAATCTTCAAAGATAACGGCAAAGGAATTTCAGAAGAGAACATTCCTAATATTTTTCAACTGGAAAAAAAATATAATACACCCGGGACCAAAGGAGAGAAAGGTACCGGAACGGGATTAGTGCTGGTAAAAAAAATTGTTCAACTGTTAAATGGTGATATTTGGTTTTACTCAACCAAAGACAAAGGATCTGAGTTCCATGTTATTTTACCTCAGATAATTGACTCGGTATTTATTATTGAAGGAAATGAAGAGGATAAGAACTTTCTGGTTAATTTCTTTAAGAAAGAATATCACAACTTTGATATATACGCGTTCAACAGCGGATACGAGGCTATTAGTACAGCAGGAAGCATTACACCAATTATGGTATTAGTAAATCACAACCTGACACTATTAAATGGAATTGCATTTATTAAAGAATTTAAACTTCTTAACCAGGGAAGAAAAATTTTATTTTTACCAATTTTGGACGAAGAATCCTTAGAACTTGAACAGGAGTATATGTCTATAGGGGTAAAATCATTCATTAAAAAACCGTATGACTCTATCTCACTAAAATCAGCAATTAGACAACTTACAGGATAATTATAAAATAAATTTTAAACATATTAAGTATAAAAATATAAACTATTAGGCTAAAGATTAAGTAATTATTTTTAATTATATTAGCAAATAAAAAAAATACGTTGGAGGAAATTTGAAAGTAGCAGTTATAGGAACAGGGTATGTCGGTTTGGTAACCGGGACCTGCTTTGCAGAAACAGGTAATATTGTTACTTGTGTTGACATTGATATTGAAAAAATTGAGGCGATGAAAAATGGCAAAGTACCTATTTTTGAACCTGGTCTTGAAATTTTATTTGAAAGAAACATAGCCAAAAAGAGACTATTTTTTACAGATAAAATGGAAGAAGCTGTTAGAGAAGCTGCTGTTGTTTTTTTATGCCTGCCCACCCCGCAAGGCGGAGACGGTGCTGCTGACCTTCAATATATCCTTAGCGTTGCAGATGATTTAGGAAAACTGTTTAAAGCTGAACCTAATTTAGGATTTAAAGTTATTGTTGATAAAAGTACGGTTCCGGTCGGCACCAGTGATAAAGTTAGAGATGCAATTTTAAAAAATGCGCCCGGGGCAAATTTTGAAGTCGCTTCCAATCCTGAATTTTTGCGTGAAGGTATGGCAGTTGAAGATTTCATGAAACCTGAACGAGTTGTAATAGGAACCACAGGTCCCGAATCTAAAAAGATTTTTGACGAATTATATGAACCTTTTGTAAGGTCAGGTAATCCTATTTATTATATGGATGTAAGATCTGCCGAGATGACAAAATATGCATCAAATTCATTTCTGGCAGCAAAGATTTCCTTTATGAATGAAATTGCAAACCTTTGTGAAATGACGGGTGCTGAAGTGGACAAAGTACGTATCGGCATGGGATCAGACTCCCGCATTGGAAAGAGATTTTTATTTCCGGGCATAGGATACGGCGGTTCTTGTTTCCCTAAAGATGTTATTGCACTGGTTAACACTGCAAATGAAAATAATTACGACTTTAAGATTCTTAAATCCGTAATTGAAATAAATGAACTACAGGTGGAGCATTTTTATCAAAAAATTCTTGACTATTACAAAGGTAATATAGCCGGCAAGCATTTCGCTTTATGGGGGTTGGCTTTCAAACCAAACACAGACGATGTTAGAGAGGCCCCATCGGCTAAATTAATTAAAAAATTACTTGATGCAGGCGCTTCAGTTTGTGCATACGACCCCGAAGCTGTTGAAACTACGAAAGCTTATTATAACCTTCCGATAAGTTATGCAGAGAATGCTTATGATGCACTTAATAATGCTGCTTCTCTATTAATAGTTACCGAGTGGAATGAATTCAGGAATCCTGATTTTGATAAAATAAAAGAAGCTCTTGCTGAACCGGTTATTTTTGACGGCAGGAACTTGTATGACCTTGAAAAGCTTGAAGCTTTGAAATTTAATTATTATTCAGTTGGAAGAAAATATATAAAAGCCGCTGATTTGAACAAAAAAAATAAATAGTCAGGATTGATGGATAACGGAAACGAAACATATTTTGCCGCAAACAAATCCTGGTTTGCACTTTACACAAGGCCGAGACACGAATTTAAAGCCGCTGCACTTTTAAAAGACAGCGGCATTGAATATTTTCTGCCTACAGTGTTAAAGGTTAAACAATGGAGTGACAGAAAGAAAAAGATTGAAGAACCTGTATTAAGAGGATATATTTTTGTTTTTGCAGATGAAGACGAAAGAGTAGAAGCCCTTAAGCTGGACCCAATTATTAGATGCCTTTTTGAGCATGGGAGACCTGCCACTATACCTGAATGGCAGATAAATAACCTTAAAGCATTTCTTTCTCAGGAATCAGAATTCTTTGTACACGAGGGCTTAATACCAGGGGCAAAGGTAATAATAAACAGCGGCCCATTTGCTGGTATTATTGGAACAATTCTTACGGCAGGAAATGATAGATCTATTTCTGTAACAATTGATCTGTTGAACAGAGCAATTGTTGCCCATCTGCCTACCGACACATCATTTGAGCTTTATAAAGAGACTCCTCCTGCTGAAGAGACTAAAGCATATTACTATGCTCCGGTTGATGAAGAGGAAGAGACAGAGAGTTCAGAAGAAGAGCCGGAAGATACTGACGACATAAAGGATAACGATAAAGAGACTAATAATTAATATTGTACGTATTAGATTTAGACTATTTAATCTGAGTAAACCATATATAACGAAATATTTATTTATATTTTTCTCTTTCAATTTTAGATTATCTTTTATAATTTTTGACTATTCTTTTAATTTATAAAAAGTATTGTAATGAATAAACTAAAACCTCTTATAGAAACTCCCAAAGGAAACTCATTCACACAATTTCTTCTGGTAAAAAAAGCTGAAATAAAAGAAGCAAAAACCGGAAAAGAATATTTGCAGCTTGAATTATTTGATTCCTACACTTCACTTACTGCTTTTATGTGGGATAATTTTGATGATATAAAAAATTCAATTCAGGCAGGAAAAGTAGTTAAAGTTGAAGGCATGATGGATGAGTACAACGGCAACACTAACATAAAGATTAAAAGACTGAGAATTGCAACTGAACCAGATGGAGTAGACCCCGCTGACTTTTTGCCAAAGTCCAAAAAAGATATTTCTTTTATGCAAAAACAATTTACGGACAGAATAGACGCGTTAAAGAATACATATCTTAAAACTTTAATGCAAAATATATTTACTGAAGATATACTTGATAAATTTAGCCAATCTGCAGCCGGTAAATCCTGGCATCATGCTTATGTCCATGGTTTATTGGAACATACTCTTGAGATTATTAAAATTTGTGATTTAATGTGCGATATACATAAGGAAGCAAACCGTGATCTGTTAATTTGCGGTGCCATGATGCATGATTTTGGAAAGGTTGAGGAGCTGGACGTTTCCCGTTTTTTTGAATACACGGACAAAGGCAAATTATGGGGGCATATTGTTATTTCAGCAATGCTTCTAAATGAAGAAATTAAAAAGATTCCCGGATTCCCTTCTGATCTTAAAGAATGTTTAATACATTTAGTGTTATCACATCAGGGAAAACTTGATTTCGCCTCACCGGTTGTTCCAAAAATTCTTGAAGCTATTATTTTATATCAGGCAGATGAATTAAGCGCAAAAACAAACGCATACAAAAATGCAATTCAGAATGAAAAGAAGGATAGGAAGTGGACAAGGAGAATTCCACTTGCAGAAACTGAATTATACGACCACGGTATTGCGGATAACAGTAAACAATAAACATATAACAGAGTTAAGTAAGAAGAAGGAAACTTCTAAAATTAAATAGATGTGCAACAATGAATGACGAAAAATTTCAGGAAGCAAAAGAAAAGATCAATAATGCTTCATCAATAGTGTTTTTTACGGGGGCCGGTGTATCTGCCGAAAGCGGCATAGCTACTTTTAGAGGTGTAGATGGAATATGGACTAAATTAAAGCCTGAAGAGCTGGCAAATTTTGACAACTTCCTAAAGAATCCCGAAATGGTTTGGGCATGGTATAAATACAGGAAAGAAGTTGTAAACGAATCCAAACCAAATCCTGCCCACCTTGCAATAGCGGAAGCTCAAAAAAGATTTACGGAAGTAACTGTAATAACTCAGAATATTGATAACCTGCACAGACGCGCAGGAAGCAAAACTGTATATGAACTGCACGGCAATATTCAAAGGAATTACTGTGTAAAATGCGGGACTTTTTATAATAACGACATTGACATTGAAGACAAAGTACCTAAATGCAAATGCGGCGGACTAATCAGACCGGACATTGTTTGGTTTGGTGAAATGCTGCCTGAATCGGAATTTGAATTATCCGAAATAGCATCAAGAAATTGTGATATATTTGTAATTGTTGGTACTTCAGGGGTAGTTTATCCTGCGGCAAATATGATTTTTTATGCAAAAGAGAGCGGTGCCTATATTATTGAAGTAAATATTGAGAGGACGGAAGTTTCCTATCTGGCAAACGCATCCTTTTTCGGAAAAGCAGGCACAGTTTTACCACGACTTTTAGAGTTAGACGATAATAGCGGCCAGAACTTATTGTAATATTGCACGGTAATGAATTAAATAGCTTAAGGGAGAATTCTTATTCCCTGACTCCAAGCAACTTACAAAGTCTATCAAGTTCTTGTTGTTCTTCAGACGTTAGCACTGCCATTTCATCTACAATAAACTGTAAATATTCGGGCAATATCTTTTCTATAAGCAGCTTGCCTTTTGGGGTAAGCAAAATACTATAAAAGCGCCTGTCGGTGTTATTTTTTTTTCTGCTCACTAATTTTTGTTTTTCAAGATTATCAACCACAAGCGTAATATTACCGCCACTTTTTTGAAGTTTTTTTGCCAAATCTCTTTGGTAAAGCGGCCCGCAAAAGAATAATGCTTCAAGAACGGCAAATTGCCTTTCGGTTATTCCGCTTTTGGCCAAATTAGAATTTATTTTTACGACTAATTTTTCAGTTGCCCGGACTAATTTAATATAAGCATTTAAAGCAGCAACTTCCTTTTTCGATCCAGGGTAGTGTGTTCCCATTTATTTCTGAGTTAATTAAAATAATATAAATAACTTACTAAAAATAAATGAGAAAGTAAAGACTTAGCTTGCCCTTTTAGGTAATACCAAAGAAAGTAAAATCGAAAGAATGAAAGCACCGAGGACAGACCAGACAATAGGGATATTCTGCCCTGCACTATCAAGATTATAAAGCACGGGGAGATTATATGTACTGCTTAACCAGTTACCCAGTACAGCGCCAATAAATCCCATCGCCATAGAAATCAAGAATCCTCCTTTTGAGAATCCGACCAGAATTTGCCCCAGGGTACCGACAAAAGCGGCAACCAGCAGTAATAATATTAGTTCTGTCTGCATTTTAAACTCCTTTTTTCTCAAATATTTTAGTTAATACTATGTCTTTAAGAATTATTTACACCTATATTGTAGCAAATACCCTGCCATATTTTGCAAATCAATTACATTTAACTTTAAAATGCCTGAGATTTACTACCGGGGATATAATACTATTGAATAAATTAATTCTCTTTTTCATTTTTATTATTGATATAACTATTTTTAATTATTAAATTTGATAGACTATTAAAAAAGGATATAAAGTGAAAGTTGCACTTGGTGCAGACCATGCAGGATTTGAATTAAAAAATAAAATTGCCGGCTGGCTGCTTGAAAGAAATATTGAAATAATTGACATGGGAAATACAGTTTTTGACGCTAAAGATGACTATCCTGATTTTGCCATACCCGTAGCGACAACAGTAGCTAAAGGAAACGCCGACAAGGGTATTGTTATCTGCGGCAGCGGGGTTGGCGCCTGCATTACTTCCAACAAAATTAAAGGAGCGAGAGCTTCCATTTGCCACGATACTTACTCAGCACATCAGGGTGTTGAGCACGATGACATGAATATACTTTGCCTTGGTGCCCGCATAATTGGAGAAACCCTTGCAAAAGAAATTGTAATCTCCTTTGTTGATGCCCGGTTTATAAATGAAGAACGTTTTACACGACGTTTAGTTAAAATTACTAATTTAGAAAATATTTAGGTTTGGAGTCTATATGAATACCCCTTTGAATAAATTAATCAATTTCGGCCAGAGTGTCTGGCTGGATAACATTAGCAGAACTCTTATAAGCAGCGGCGAACTGAAATCCTTAGTTGCCGAAGATGGAGTAAGAGGAATTACCTCAAACCCGACTATTTTTCAAAAAGCGCTTAGCAAGGGCGAGTCTTACGACAGTCAGATTATTAAGGTAGTAAGCGAAGATCCTCTTTTTGAAATACTTGATGTATATGAACTATTGGCTGTAAAAGACATTAGAGATGCCGCTGATATACTGCTTCCTGTTTATAAGGAATCGAACGGAAACGACGGCTATGTAAGCATTGAAGTATCTCCTTTACTTGCTTATCAAACAGAAGAAACCATTAGAGAAGCGCGTAAATTATTTGCAATGGTTGGCCGTCCTAATGTTATGATTAAAATTCCGGCTACTAAAGAAGGAATGCCGGCAGTTACTCAAATGATTTCCGAGGGTGTAAATGTTAATGTAACCCTCATCTTTTCTCCGACGACATATCTTGATGTAGTTGAAGCTTATATAAGCGGGTTAGAAAAAAGAGCCGCAGAAGGAAAAGACATATCTAACATTGCAAGTGTTGCATCTTTTTTTATAAGCAGAATTGACACAGCAGTTGATAACCTTTTAAATGAAAAAAATAATACCACCCTCAAGGGCAAAATTGCAATAGCAAATGCCAAACTGGTTTATCAAAAAGCAAAAGAGCTTTTTTCATCAGACAGATTTAAAGCACTTGAAGCTAAAGGCGCCAAGATGCAGCGTTTATTATGGGCAAGCACAAGTACAAAAAATCCGGAATACCCTGATACAATTTATGTTGAAGAGTTAATTGGAAAAAACACTGTAAACACAATGCCTCCCGATACTGTTACTGCTTATAAAGATCACGGAAATCCAATGGATAGAATTGAAACCGGCATAGCAGAAGCAGAAAAATGTATGGCAGACCTTAAAGCCATGGGAATAGATTTTGAAGAAGTTACAGAACAGCTTACTACAAAAGGCGTAGAACTTTTTATGGACTCTTTTGACGCCTTACTTGCTGCATTGCAGAACAAACTTGACAAGCTAAGAGACCAATTTTCAAACACAAATAATTTAAATCTTAAACCCCGCCTTACATTAAGAAATTTCCGCAAAAGATATAATAGCTTTTTCAATGCACGTTTTAACGAGAGATTATTTGAAAAAGATTTTACCCTTTGGAAAAAAGATCCTGCAGAAAACGTTGAACTCTCTAATAGACTTGGCTGGTTAACTTTACCTTTAGATATGATTAATGACGCCAAAGAAATTTCAATATTTGCCGAAGAAGTAAAATCCCTTTTTGAACACGTAGTTGTTCTTGGGATGGGCGGAAGTAGTTTAGCACCGGAAGTTTTCTTTAAAGTATTTAAAAACAAACCCGGCTACCCTGCTTTAAAAGTTTTAGACAGCACCCACCCGCTTGCAGTTAAAGAAATTGAAGATACCTGCAACCTGCAAAAAACATTATTTATTGTAGCCAGCAAATCAGGCGGCACTATCGAAACAATGTCTTTCTTTAGTTATTTCTATAATAAATTAGGCAGCAATGCCGAAGCAGGCAAAAACTTTATTGCCATAACCGATCCTGGCACAAGTCTTGAAAAACTTGCAAAAGAAAAACAATTCAGAAAAATATTTTCATCCCCTGCAGAAGTCGGCGGTAGATTTTCAGCTTTAACTCATTTCGGGCTAGTACCTGCAGCCCTTATAGGCATTGACATTATGGAACTGCTTAACCGCGCTGAAAGCCAGATGTATGAAAGTAAGTTTTTCTTTAATGCTTACGGTTATATTTTGGGGATGGTACTGGGAGAGAAAGCGGTTTCAGGTGCAGATAAGCTGACATTTATAACTTCCCCAAGTTTGGCTCCTTTCCCTGTATGGATTGAACAGCTTGTTGCGGAAAGCACCGGAAAAGAAGGCAAAGGTATTTTACCACTGTTTGACCCTTATAAGTATGACGATCTATACCTTGAGGATAGAGTTATTGTTTACATTGCCCTTAAAAATGAAAAAGACGATGAAACAATTAAATTCCTGAACTCATTAGCTGATTATCATACTGTAATATATATATATTTAGATGATTTGTATGATTTAGGGAAAGAGTTTTACAGATGGGAAATTATTACTGCAGCAGCAGGTTCCATCATGGAGATCAATCC
>JAUZPC010000109.1 GCA_030706105.1 Bacteroidota bacterium
AGTGTCTTGGGTACAATTTCTTTAACGTCAAGCCCGCAGACAAAATCCATAGGTTATGCAATTTATTACTGGCTTGTAAATATTGGCGGTGCTTTGGGGCCATTTATTGCTCTTTTTGTAAGGGCAAACATAGGAATGTATGCAGTTTATTTTGTTTCGTCTTTAAGCTGTACATTAATGTTTCTGGCTTCTCTTTTTATTTTTAAGGAACCAGAGAACAATGAAATAAGCGAAAGCATAGGATTTTCACAAATTATTAAAAATATGCTTGTAGTTGTCACAAATTTGAAATTTATGATTTTCCTCTTAATCTTTTCATTGTTCTGGCTAATGTTTTGGCAAATTTATGTGATTATTCCTTTATATATTACTGACTACATAGACGCAAATGCTCCAATTGAAGTGATTATATCAGCCGGGGCATGGGGTATAATTGCTTTGCAGCTTGTTGTAAATTATTTTACCAAAAAACTATCGCCTATAAATGCCATAATATTAGGATTTGGTATTGCAGGCCTTTCCTGGTTAATAATATTATCCCATTCAATATTTCCTTTTATTTCCCCAATAACACTTATCGTAATTGCTGTTGTAGTCTTTTCAATAGGTGAGATGACTCAGGCTCCGCGGTATTATGAGTATATAGCAGATTTAGCTCCGGCAGGGCAGACCGCTATGTATCAGGGATTTGCATTTCTGCCAATTGCAATAGGATGGTTTTTCGGAGGTAATTTAGGCGGCTGGTTATATGAAAAGTACGGCCGGCAGTCTCATTCACCTGAGGTAATATTTGCCGTCCTTTTAGTTGTGGGCATTGCTTCTGTACTGCTTATGATATTATACAATTATATTGCTAAGCCAAAAAACAAATAAGTACTAAATGGTAATGCTTATTTGATTGTTTAAAAAACAAAGTTTTGATATATTTGGAAGATGAATAAATATTTTAACAAAAAGAACTCATACATATTACTGATAGGAATAGCAATATTTCTGTTAATAGTAGTTTTATTAAACAATGTGATTTTTCCTTGGTATGTAAGCTCTACCGAGACAAAAATTCCCAGTGTATTAGGATTAACTCAAGAACAGGCAATTGCTGCATTAAGGGAAGCCAAACTGGAACCGGTTATTGCAGGCTCAATTGGTGGTTCAAACTATCCGGTTGGAACTATTATGAAGCAAAATCCAAATGCCGGTAAGAAAGTAAAGGAAAACAGAAGAGTTTATATTTTTGTTAGTACAGGTGAAGAATTAGTAAAAGTGCCCAATTTAAGGGGTAAGAGCTTAAAAGACGCCAATATCTTACTGGTTAAAGCTGGTTTAATCCTCGGTAAGTCTACTGAGGGTAATTCTGAAAGTCCGATAGGGGTTATCTTTGCCCAGTCTTATGCCGAAGGAACTTCTGTAAAGAAGGGAACAAGTGTAGACGTAAGCATAAGTATTGGAGCCGCTGACTCTACTTCAGTACCTATCCCTGAAATTATCGGTAAGTCATTAAGCGAAGCTCAGAAGATTTTAGCTGAAAAACAATTGAAGGTCGGTAAAATTAGTTATCAAAGTTCCTCCTCATTATTGCCTAATACCGTATTAGATCAATATCCAAGCCAGGGACAGAGAGTTCAGCCGGGCTCTGCAATTGATGTTGTCGTTACCAAAGTTGAAACTCAAGAAAAAAAGAAAGAAGAAATAATAGAGTAATGCCAATATTAGCACCGTCTATATTATCTGCAGATTTTTCTGAATTAAGAAATCAAATTAAATTAGTTGAGAGCGGGGGAGCTGATTGGATCCATTGCGATATTATGGATGGGCATTTTGTCCCTAATATTACTTTTGGACCACTGATAGTAAAGAAAGTAAAGGAAATAACTTCGTTACCTGTTGACACTCATTTAATGATAAGCAATCCGGATTTATATTTAGAGGCATTTATTAAAGCCGGAAGTGATTATTTAACTGTGCATCAGGAAGCTGTTATTCATCTTGACAGAACTCTTTCCCACATCCGTGAACTTGGAGCTAAAGCAGGCGTTTCTTTAAATCCATCAACACCAGTCAGTTCAATTGCCGATGTGATTGATAAAATTGATTTGCTGCTGATAATGTCTGTTAATCCGGGATTCGGTGGACAAAGTTTTATAAAAAATTCATTAAAAAAAATAAAGCAAGCCGTTGAGTTGAGATCTGCATTAAATGCAGATTTTATTATAGAAGTTGACGGCGGTATGAATAAATTAACTATAAAAGAAGCTTTAGACAGCGGCTGCCAGGCATTTGTTGCCGGCTCTTCTGTTTTTGGAGCAAAAGATATTGCTGCATCCGCAGCAGAATTAAAAAATATTATTAGATAAGGAAGGTTATTATGAGTTTAGTATTAATAGGTGGTAAAGTTGTTACACCTTTTAGAATATTAAATGCTGCTACTATTGTCATTAAAGATAATAAGATTTATGAATTAGGTAAGTCATCTGATGTTAAAATTCCGGAAGATGCTAAAATAATTGATTGCTCTGGTAAGACAATTACACCGGGATTTGTGGATTTATTGGTACACGGCGGCGGAGGCTATGCTTTTGCAGATGAAAATCCTGAAAGTATCGGTAAAGTTGCCCGCTATTTTCTTGAACACGGATCAACTACTATGCTTGCTTCTCTTTACGCACAGCCTGAAGAGTTGCTGCTTAAAGATATTAGAAAATTATCAGATTATATCCTTGCACACCCTGAATCCAATATTAAAGGTATTCATATGGAAGGTCCTTATTTGAATAAGGAACTTAAGGGAGCTATGAATGAAAGCTATTTATGGAAACCTACTGTTGAGTCCTGGAATAAAATGTGGGATGCTTCTCAGGGATTAATCAGACTTATGTCTATTGCTCCTGAATTGCCGGGTGCAATTGAAGTAATGCGCGAAGCTTCTTATAGGAATGTAGTCCTTTCAATAGGGCACTCTATGGCAAATTACGATGAAATTGAATTAGCAATTGATAATGGTGCCGCTCATGTTACCCATATGTTCAATGCCATGAGTCCTTTTCATCATAGAAAACCGGGTGTTATTTTAGGTGCATTGTTAAGAAATGAACTTAAAATTGAACTGATTGCCGATACTCTTCACGTTCATCCCGCAGTAATGGAATTCTTGCTTAAAGTTAAAGGTTCAAACGGTATTATACTTGTTTCAGATAGTATAAGAGCCGGCGGTATGCACGAAGGTGAATATGATTTTGCAGACCAAAAAGTTTATATGAAAGATTCTAAAGCTGTTCTTAAAGACGGTACATTAGCAGGGAGTACTCTTACTCTTAACAAAGCAATTAAAAACTTAGTTGTTACCGCTAATGCCAAATTAACAGATGCAGTTAGAATGGCTGGCTTAAACGGAGCTAAAGTAATTAACCTTGAACACACTAAAGGTGTTTTATCTTCCGGCAGAATTGCAGATATCGTTGTAATGGATGACGAATATGAAGTTGATATGACAATTCAAGACGGAAAGATCGTTTATCAGAGAACTAAGTAATTAATTATTCTTTTTCGGCTGTCTTTGTATAAAGTATATTTATTCAAAGACAGCTTTTACTTTATGGAGGTGCCTTGTTTACCCAGGTCATTTACCTAAATAGTCAAGCCTGTTTTAATCTGTACGTTAATAAATACAATTTAGGCAATGTCTCATATATCTTGCCTCAATACGTAATTTTATATAGAAATATTAGTGAAAGTGAAAAGCCCCTTTTTGAAAAGATCAGTATTTCTGATAATAGTTTCCGGTATAATAAAGTACTCAACTCAGCCTTATATTTCTTCAATAATTTAAGTACCGCTTGTTTTGATAAATTCCCCAATGCGATTAAAGAATTAAGCCTTATTGCCTTAAGTAATTTTAATGATTCCATTTCACTTAAAATGCCCATAAATGGTAAAATATTTGATTTTAATTTTGCTTATTTAATGGGTATCTTGAATGTGACTCCTGATTCTTTCTCAGATGGAGGCAGCTTTATGAATAAAGATAAAGCCGTAGATTATGGCTTAAAAATGCTTGATGAAGGTGCTGATATTATTGATATAGGCGGTGAGTCTACACGTCCAGGATCTGACTTTGTATCTGCTGATGAAGAGCTTAAAAGGGTATTACCTGTTATTGCGGGTATCAAAAAATTAAGACCCGGTGCAGTCATTTCGGTCGATACTAATAAAAGTGAAGTAGCAAAGAAATCTTTTGATGAAGGTGCTGACATCATAAATGATATAAGCGGTGGTATTTTCGACCCTGAGATTTTTAGAATAGTTAAAAATGCTGATGCTGTTTATATTCTGATGCATATTAAAGGGACACCTAAAGATATGCAGCATAATGTGTTTTATGATAACCTTATAGAAGATATTTACTCTGAATTAAATACCCAATTACAGATAGCCCAAAAAGCCGGGCTTAATAAAATTATTATTGATCCGGGTATTGGATTTGGAAAAACAGCTGAACAAAACCTTGATATTATTGAAAGAATTTCTGATTTTAGAAGCTTGGGATTTCCTATTCTTATTGGACTTTCAAGAAAAGGATTTCTTGGAAAATTGTTTAATTATGAATTAAATGATAGAGATTTTCCTTCATCAATTGCCGATACTATTTCATTATTAAATGGCGCAAGGATTATTAGAACTCATAATGTAAAAAATTGCAGAATAGTATGTAACATATTCAATAAAATGATTTAACTTCTTATGATTGAAATATTTAGACTCGGTTTCCTTACTATTTACTTTACGGATATTGTGGATATTACATTAGTATCTTTAATATTCTATAAATTATATCGTACTCTTAAAGGAACTATTGCCGCACAGATTTTTATTGGGCTGGTGATCGTGTTGATGCTTTCCTTTGTTTCACAGGCTGCAAACCTGAGGGCACTAAGCTGGATATTTAAATTAATTTCTGACATATGGGTGGTTGCGTTTTTAATTCTTTTTCAACCGGAAATTAGAAAAGTTTTGGTTATTGTTGCCAGAAACCCTTTGTTCCGAATATTTGTAAGGTCATATAGTCCGGAGGCAGCATCAATTATAACCGATGCAGCATTTGAGCTTGCCCAAAGACAGCACGGAGCATTAATCATTGTTATTAAATCTTCCGGTATGAGGAGCTTCTCTGAAACCGGAGAGCTGCTTAGCGCTAAACTTAGTAAAGATTTACTGACTTCAATTTTTTTCCCAAGGTCTTCACTTCATGATGGAGCAGTAATGGTAAAGGGGAATGTTATTGAAGCTGCAAGGTGTACTTTGCCTCTCTCATCTACTACAATGGTTAATGGAGAATCTTTAGGTATGAGGCACAGGGCAGGACTTGGAATTTCTGAGCAGGCAGATGTTATTAGCGTTATTGTTTCTGAAGAGACAGGCAGTATTTCAGTTGCTGAAGACGGCCGTTTAATTAAAGGACTTTCTAAAGACGGCCTTAAGAAAAAGCTTACTTTCGTTTCAAAAAAAACATCTGATAAAGAGTGAATTGTCCTTGCGGGATAACGGTCAAATCTCTTGCAATATTGTGTAATTTTATTATCTTTTCCTCTGTAATTCTTTCAAATTAAAATGGAGATTGTATGAAACTTAAATACTTTTCACATTCTGCTTTTCAAATTACTACAGAAAAAGGAATTGTTATTTTGATTGATCCTTTTCTGGATGGAAACCCGACATCTCCTGTTAAATCCGCAGAAGTTAATGCAAATTATATTATTGTAACTCATGCTCACGGAGATCATTTTGGCGATGCCGCTAAAATTGCCGAACGCTGTGGTTCTACCTTTATATGTGTAGATGAACTTGCCACTATTTGCTTAAAACAGGGCTTCAGAGCTCATAATATGCATATTGGAGGAGGATATAACTTTGAATTCGGCAAAGTAAAATTTACTATTGCTCATCATGGTTCAATAACTACTGACGGCAGATATGCCGGTGAACCGGCCGGAGTTCTTGTTACAATTGAAGGCAAGACAATTTACCATTGCGGTGATACTGCTCTGTTTTATGATATGAAGCTTATTGGCGAAATGAACAAAATTGACTATATGCTTGTACCAATTGGTGATAATTTTACTATGGGTATTGATGATGCTGTTAAAGCTGCAGAACTTGTAAATCCTAAAACGGTTATTCCTATGCATTATAATACTTTTCCTGTTATTAAGGCTAATCCAAATTTATTTTTGGAAAAATTGAAAGCCGTAAATATTAACTGTCAAGTGTTAAAATATGGAGAGGAAATAGTTCTATAATGTATAATATATTTTTTTTGAATATATTACATCTTAAAATAATTAGATTTTCTTAAATAAGGTTTTGATGACTAAAGTAATTTCTATTGCAAATCAAAAAGGCGGGGTGGGTAAGACTACTACAGCAATAAATTTGTCTTCTTCTTTGGCGGCTGCCGAAAAAAAAACACTTTTAATTGATATTGACCCGCAGGCTAATTCTTCCTCAGGTATTAGTGTTGTTAACCAGACACCTTCTGTTTATGAAGTCTTAATTGGTATTCAGGATATAAATAGCTCTATCATAAATTCATTTATGCCTTATTTGGATATACTGCCTTCAAACATTAACCTTGTAGGTGCAGAAATTGAAATGGTAGATATGCAGGGCAGGGAATTCTTAATGAAGAAAGCTCTGGCTCAAATTAAAAATGAGTATGACTTTATTATTATTGATTGTCCGCCTTCATTGGGGCTGCTTACTTTAAATTCTTTAACTGCTTCAAATTCTGTATTGATACCTGTGCAGTGTGAGTATTTTGCATTGGAAGGACTTGGTCAGCTTTTAAATACTATTAATATTGTAAAGCAGCATTTTAATAAAAACCTTACTATTGAGGGTGTCTTGCTAACTATGTTTGACACTCGTTTAAAATTATCCCATCAGGTTGCAGAAGAAGTAAAGAAATATTTTGGTGATAAAGTTTTTAACACCATTGTACATAGAAATGTTAGGATTTCTGAAGCCCCGAGTTTTGGAAAACCTGTAATTCTTTATGATGCCTTATCATCCGGGGCTAATAATTATATAACTTTAGCGGAAGAATTGTTATCAAGAAACTTAGCAGTAAATAAATAATATGATAAAAGGTAAAAATAGTTTAGGTAGAGGTTTGGACGCTCTTATAAATTCTTCCGAACGCAGCCAAATTGAAAATAATGTAATGGATAATTATTATGGCAACAATAATAATGGTAATAACCATGACCATGATAATGGCGATAATCATAATGCAGTTAAAGCAGTTGATGCAGAAGCAGGAAGCATAAATAAAATTGATATAAATTCAATTGCTCCTAATCCTTTTCAGCCAAGAACTGTATTTGAACCGCAGGCTCTGGAAGAGTTAAGAAAATCTATTTTAGAAAATGGTTTGATTCAGCCCATTACGGTAAGAAAAATTGATATCAACAGTTATCAGTTAATATCAGGTGAAAGAAGACTAAAAGCCTGCAAAGAGCTGGGATATAAAACTATTCCTGCTTATATACTGATTGTGGAAACTGATGAAGCTATGCTTGCAATGGCTCTTATTGAGAACTTGCAGCGTGAAAAGCTGAATGCAATTGAAGTAGCGATGGCTTATAAGCGTCTTATGGAAGAATGCAGTTTAACGCAGGAAAAAATTGCAGAGAAAGTCGGTAAGGACCGCACAACCGTTGCTAACTCTATGAGGTTGTTAAAACTTCCTGGTGAAATTCAAAACAGCTTGATTAAAGAAGAAATATCAATGGGGCATGCAAGAGCTCTGATAAATTTACCGGACTCTAATATGCAGTTGGAAGCTCTCTCTAAAATTCTTATTCATAACCTGTCTGTAAGAAAAGTTGAGCAGTTGGTTAAAAAAATGCTGGTTGATTCCAAAAAAGAAATAAAAAACCGCCACATTCCTAATATTAAAGATACTGCAAAAGATTCCGGTTTGCGAGATGTTGAGGATAAGCTGAGAAGAATATTTGCTACTAAAGTATCCTGCAAACAAAGACAAGACGGTTCAGGTGAAATTGCAATTGAATTTTTCTCTCTGGATGAACTTGAAAGGCTTTTTGATTTATTTGATGTCATTGAAAAATATAACAATTAAAATTTTACTGATTATTTTATTTTGCGCTCCTTTATTTAAAGCTCAAAGTAAAGATTCCGTGCAGGTTAAAGACACTACTTTTGTAATGAAAAAATCACCCTGGGGTGCTGTTTTAAGAAGTGCTGTTGTGCCGGGTCTCGGGCAGATTTATAATCAATCTTACTGGAAAGCCCCGGTTGTATGGGGCGTATCCGGCTGGTTTGTTTATAATTGGTTAAGCTTTAATAAGCAGTATAAAGATAATAAAAAATTATATTCAGATAATATGTATGGCAATCATGCAGCATATTATAGGGAACATAGAGATGTAGCCAGGGATAATCGAGACCTTTTTGCAATATATCTCGGGATAACTTATTTCCTGAATTTGGTTGATGCTTATGTAGATGCTCATTTATTTGATTTTA